>JAKLHH010000018.1 GCA_022710245.1 Myxococcota bacterium | reverse complement strand
GGACGCGAGGGGTGGGGAGGGCGCTGCTGCCTCATCCCGGAGCGTCCCAGAGGGACGCGAGGACCAGCGCCCCCCGCGAGCTGGCCCTCCGGGTGTCGGGTCCCCGCGCGACGTCGCTCTTGTTTAAGGCGGATACCTTCAAGCGGAGCTGGGCCTCCACCGGCTGCAGGCGGTCTCCGGCTCCTTCGCCTGCAGCGCGGGCACGCTCCAGCTGCAGCTGGAGTCCTGCCGGACCGCGCGGCAGGCGCGCTGACCCGCGCGGGTGGGGGAGGCCCTGTGTCGGTGAGGCCCTGTTGGTGAGGCCCGCGCGACCTCCCGACGGCCGTGCTATCCTGGTCTGCCTACCCCCAGCAGATCAGCAGAGAGCAGGACGCCCTGCAGGAGAGAACCGGATGATGCGAAGGTCAGTGATGCTCGTCTTGATCACCGTGATCGCCGCGGGCTGCGGCTCGTCCAGCGGCTCGTCCGGCCCACCCAGCGACGAGGTCCGCGCGGGGATCATGGCCGCGATCACCTCGGACCCTCGCACCGCCGGGACCCAGGCGCTCGCCCCCGATGACTACCAGGCGCTCGCCGCCAAGGTCGCCGCCGTGCCGGGCGTGGTCCAGGCCTTCTACGCCGGCGACTACGCCGGCACCATCTACGCGGCCGTCGACGGCGGCGGCGTGATGGTCTGGAACCACCTCCCCTACGACGTGAAGGACGACTCCATCCTGCCCAAGGACCTCGACTTCGCGACCCTGATGGATCCCGTCCACAACAAGGGCTGGCTCAAGCCCGAGGTCGTCTCCGGGCCGCGGAGCACCGGGACCTACGCCACCGCCTTCCCGCAGGCGCAGCTCAACCCCGACCCCGAGTTCAAGGAGGACGACCAGGTGCCCTGCCCGGCCGAGGGGCGGATCGCCATCGTCGACTTCCAGGCGGCGGAGGCGGCGAAGGACACGGTCCAGACCTGGCCCTCGACCCTCGACGTCGACGGCCTGAAGCTCTGGGACCGGGTCACGAAGATGGGCGAGGCGGCCGGGTTCAAGGTCAACCTCTACCTCAACGACAAGATCAAGGCGTCGAACTTCAACAGCGAGCTGCGGGACTACACCTACGTCATCCTGAATGGTCACGGCGCGCCGCCCGGTCCCAAGCAGTACGAGCACACGGGCAAGTCCCTGCTCAACATCATCACCCCCGAGGACTGGAACGACGAGAGCCGGCTCGAGGACGGCACGCGCTACGTCGACGCCTGGAAGGAGGGGCTCATCCTGCGCGGCCTCGAGGGAGACAGCAAGGACAAGGTCCGCTGGACCCCGCTCTTGATCCAGAAGCTCTTCCGCCCGACCACGCCGCAGGCCTGGGTGGTGAACCAGTGCGGCTCCTTCGCGCCGGCCTACTTCGGTCTGGCGCGGGGCGACAACGGCTGGGCCTGGGGGATCAACGGGACGCTCTACAACTTCGGCCACGCGCTGCGCGAGGCCGGGGTCCAGGCCGCGCTCGGCTACATCACCTCGGTCAAGGCCGACGTCGTGGCGCACAACCTGATGGCGTTCCTGCGCCGTCAGTTCGGCGGCTACTTCAGCAAGGACACCCCGCCCCTCACCGCGCCGCAGAAGTACTGGCCGACCTGCATGTCGGTCGAGACCTTCCTCCGCTCCAAGAACAACCCCTTCGTCGCGGTGCACGCGCCCAGGCTCGAGGGCACCAGCCTCTTCACCGGCTACTTCCAGGACCAGGCGGTGTTCCTGCGCGGCGAGTGCAAGGGGCCGCCGGCGATCCCCCACAACATGATGCAGGACTTCATGCTCTCGGTCGGCACGCCGGCGACCGCCCTGGCCAACTGCTGGAACCAGTACTGGAGCCAGGGCAAGGAGCCGACCCCCACCCAGGACCCGCTCTGCTCCAAGGGCGAGCCCAAGACCACCAAGGACGCGACCGACCGCGCCGCCTGCGCGGTCCGGGTCGCCCGCAAGTTCACCAACGCCATGCTGCCGACGCCCTGAGCCCCTCCGGGCCCGCGTTCATGCGGCCGCAGGCGTCGTCAGAAGGGGGTCCCCCGTTCGTCCTTGCCGTTGCATAGCCATGCGGGGTCCAGGCCGTCCTCCTCGACCAGCGCGGCGATCACGGCCTCGATGAACCCACGCTCCATGCGTTCGACCAGGAGGTCCGGCGGACTGAAGCACCTCTCTCCTTCCTGTCGCGCCAATGCGATCGTTTCCTCCATCCACTTGTAGGTCCCCGCGGCGACCGCGTAGCATCGTCCGTCCTCCAGCCGTATCTCCATATTGAAGTTGTCATCGGTCCCCGAGTACTCCTGCCACTGCTCGAACTCCAGCCAGAGCTCGATTCGCTGGTCGCGGCAGCTTCGCCCGACCGCCCGACCTGGGCGGCGCCGCGACAAGCTCATCGTGGAGGGGCGGGTCTGCGGGTCGCGGAGCTCGTCCCATCGGACACCGTAGGGTGCGCCCCCGGAGGTCCAGCCGGCGATGTACTGGAACTCATCGTCCCAGTCCTCGCCGTAGCCATCGGGATCGCCTTCTGCCTCCGGGGCCTTGGCGGCCTTTGCCGCCCTGGCGGCCATTCGCTGCTTCGCCCGCTCGTCCAGCGTCGTGCGGAGCCGCTGCACGTAGACTGGATCCAGCTTCACGCCGAGCAGCTCGAGCTCCTTGACGGCGCACATCCAGTCGACGCCGAACCATCTCGCGTAGGAGCGGACCGGGGCATTGCCCGAGTAGACCGCCAGCCACTGCTTCGCTGCCTGCAGCCGCGCTGCGCGGCTCATGCGCTTGCGCCGGGGTGGCAGTGGCTTCTTCTTCTTCGCCATGGCGAGCGATGATGCCGCGTTCAGTGTTGCCTGGCCAGCGTCCGGCGCGAAGAGCTCGCGCTCGTCGCGGGCTCTTCGCGCAGGGATCGTTTGCCGGGCGTCGCTCGAAGGCACTACAATGAAGCTCTACCGCAACCCGGACGGACGGAAGATGCGCCTCCACCTGGCTGTCATCCTGACCGTGTTTTCTGTGATCGCCGGGTGCGCCCGCATGGGCTTCGGCCCGACGCAGGAGCGGGGCCAGCCAGGCGACGGCCGCGAGCCGGCAGCGGGCGACGGGACGTCACCCGGGGAACGAGCGGCGTGGGACGGGGCGTCCCCGCCGAAGGACGGGCCATCCCCGCCGAAGGACGGGCCGTCCCCGCCGAAGGACGGGGCGTCCCCGCCGAAGGACGGGCCGTCCCCGCCGAAGGACGGGGCGTCCCCGCTCGCGCTGACCGCGGCGAACGACACCTGCGCGACCCCGCTCACCGTCGATCTGGCCGGGGTCAACAGCGGGGGCTCTCTCACCATCCCGTTCAACGCCGCTGGCGTGAAGCTTGACTATCCCAGCATCTGCACGGGGGTCGACGTCGTCTTGCGCTTCATCAATTCGAACGGTGCGTACCGCTGGTCCTGCGAGAGCGCAGGCTCGATGAGCTTCGCCTGGAACCAGACAGCGCCCTCTGCATGCGTGACCGGCGCGGGGGGGGATGGCTGGGGGCAGACCTGCGGCGGCGTGGTGGCCCAGCGGGCGCTGCCCACGGGCGAGGTGAAGGTCGTCCTCTGCTCGCTCGGTGCCTCGACGCAGACCCTCACCGTGAAGAAGTAGCCACGCCGCGACCCGGTCAACGCGCCGCGTGAGCCTCGACCTGCTCCGCGATCCGCGCGAGGAGGTCGTCGCCGTCGCGGTGCTTCCAGTACGCCCTGGAGAAGGACTCGCCGTCGTCCGCGGCCCAGGCGCGCGTCTCGCGGGCCGCCCAGGCCTCCTCGACCAGGCGGGCGCCGGCCTCGTCGCCGAGCGAGCGGAGCCCCGCGACGGCGGGCTTCACCACCCAGCGCGCCTGGAGAAAGCAGGAGGAGAACCCTCCGCCGAGGACCATCCCGTCGAGGATGAACGCCGCCGCGGCGCCGCGTCGCCAGGCCGGGAGCTGCTTGAGCCCCGCGGCCGGCCGGCCCTCGGCGTGGACGGCCTCGACCCAGGTCGTGCAGAGATCGGCGATGGCGTTGCGCTCGGCGCTCTTCATGGCCAGCCGAGGGTAGCAGAGGCGGATCACGGCGGACAAGCGAGGGGCCTGTGAGGCCTGTGAGGCGGGTGCGCAGCCGTCGATGAGCGTGGGCACCACCTCGCGTGGGTCGACCTCGCGTGGGTCGCCGCGAGCTGGCACCGCGCTCAGGGGCAGCCGGCCGGCTGGGTCACCGAGCCGTTCGGGTTCTCCGGCACCAGATCCTGGAGACCGTCGGCGAAGGGTGGGGCCAGGCAGGCGCGCGAGGCGCCGCCGCCGCCGACGCTGGTGGGGCCGTTGTTGTCCACCACGTGCAGCGCGCGGACGAGCTTGCCGGTGTCGCGGGCCCAGGCGCTCCCCTGCGGCCAGGTGTCCCAGACCTCGAAGGAGAAGCCCCAGTCCTGCTTGAACTGATCGGTGAAGCGCCCCGCCGCGCTCAGCTCGGTGGCGAAGGAGAACGCGCCCCAGCCCGTGGTCTGGGTGTAGTAGGCGCCGTAGGTCTCCAGCGCGTGGGCGAGCTGGCGGCCGGCCTCGGTCTCCAGCCCGAGGCCCGCCGCGGCGCCGGGCTTGAGCGCGAGCAGCGCGCCCGGGCGCAGCGCCTGCAGCGTGCCGGCGTAGGCCGAGCGGTCAACGTCGGAGCGCGCGGCCGGCCAGCGGAAGCAGCTCTCCCCGGCGCCGCAGGCGAAGGCCGACTTGTGCCAGAGCACGACGCGCAGCGCGTGGCGCGGCCCCTGCTGGCCGGGGCGGAGCTCCCCCAGCCGGAGCAGCCCACCCAGCGAGGGCAGGCCGAAGGGGCCAAAGCCCGAGGTGCCGTCGCCGCCGAGCGGCTCGCCCTCCCGCACCTCCACCGCGGTGAAGGGCTGGCCGGCGCTGCAGTGGGTGAGCGGGTACGCCTCGCTGAAGCGATCGAGCGCGGCGCCGAGGAAGGAGGCGTGGTGCCCGGGGGTCGAGGAGAGGGTCGAGCCCGGCAGCAGCAGCTCGCCCGGGAGCCGGCCGCTGGCCAGCGCGGCGCCCTGAGCCTCGCAGCGTCCGTTCTCCTTCGGGGTCCAGGCGTCCTGGTTGAGGTAGACCGGCACCAGCCCCGCCGCCGGATCCAGCGCGAGCGGCGCGGGCTCGCTGGCCAGGTGCTGGTAGCCGTCGTGGCCCGGATCGAACCCCGCGGCGACGTGGACCGCGCCGGCGCCGAGCGGCAGGTTCCAGATGCTGTGACGGGAGAAGGGCCAGGCGTAGCGCGTGCGCGAGGCCGCGGGGCCGACGTCCGCGTCGGAGGCTGGCCCGGTGAGCCGGGTCGGGCTGATCACGAGCTCGCAGCCGGCCGCGGCGGTGACCGCGACGAGCACCAGCCACCGGCGAGGGAGGATCATGGCCATCTCAGGGCAGTTGCGCCGCAGGGTGGCCGAAGCGGACGTCGGCCCGCTCCCGCTCCGCCACCTGGACCCGCAGCTCCGTGGTGCCGCGGAGGTGGGCGGGACAGGACACGGAGACGACGGGCTGACCGTCGCGGTAGACCGTCACCAGGTCGAGCACCAGCCGCGCGCGGAGCACGTGCCAGTCGTTCCCCCGGAACTGCGGCGGGGCCTCCGCCCTGCCGAGCGCGTGCAAGGCGTTCCCATGATCCAGACGGGCGCCGATCGTGACGGTGCCTGTCGGCCAGAGCATGATGGTGATCGCGCTCTCGTCGCTGTTGCGCAGCCAGAACCCGGCGGCGACGCCTTCCGGCGCGCTGGAGAACGCCACCGCGACCGCCGCGTCGATGTCCGCGAACTCTCCAGGGACCCAGCTGCAGGGGATGATCGCCTCACCGATCTCCGTCGCCGGCGGCACCGTCACGCTCACTCGCCGCGAGTCGACGAGGGCGAGCACCACACCGTGGCGCGCCAGCGAGGATGGCAGGTTCCAGGTCCCGGCGCCGGTACCGAACCCGGCGGCGATCAATTTGCCCTGCTCGCCTCCTTCGGAGGCTCCGCGATGAAGGGCAACTTCCCCGCCGGAGAGAGAGGCGAGCGCTCCACAGTACTCGCAGGTGCCGCGACCCGCCTCGGTCAGGGCACCGCAGTTCGTACAGCGCAGTGAGGATGGGTCCATCACGCCTCCGGGTCGTGGTGAAGCCTGGAGACGAGCAGCATAGCACGAGCACCCCGAGGGGCGGCGGCAGGCTGGTGAGGCGGGCTGGCCGAGCGGCAGCGGGCCCGCCGAGCGACAGCGGGCCCGCCCCGGCCCCGCCGACGCGGACCGCTCGTCGTCGGCGGTGAACGTCGGCTCATGCGTCGTCCTCGGCGTCGCTGGCCGCTTCGGTCTCCCACCGCGCCCGCAGCGCGTCGCTGATGATCGGCGAGGCGGCCAGCGCTTCGTAGTGGGCCTCGTCGAGGTCGTCGTTGTGAACGAGCTCGAGATCCTCGAGGCCCCGCAGGTGGGGCGAGCTCACCAGGGCCTCGAGGCCGGCGTTGCTGATCTGGTTGGCCCCGAGCGCGAGTCTCTTCAGGTGTGCGAAGGCGGGGCTGCCGGCCAGCGCCCGGACGCCATCGTCGCCGACGTCGTTACCGGACAGGATGAGCTCCTCGAGCGCGCCAGCCGGCGCCGAGCCCAGCGCGCGCAGCCCCTCGGGTCCCAGGGCGCACCGCGAGAGGTCGAGCTTGCGGAGGCTGCTCATCAGCGGCGCGCCGGCCAGCGCGGCTGCGCCCGAGGAGCCGATCGGGTTGCCGCAGAGCCAGAGCTCCTCGAGGCGCTGCGTGGACCGCCAGGAGGCCAGGGCGCCGACGCCGTCGGCGATGCCGTTCTCCGCCAGATTCAACGAGCGAAGCTGGTCCAGCTCCCAGCGCGCGAGCCCCTCGACGCCCTCATCCCCGAGGCCGTCGTCGCAGAGGTAGAGGCCCTCCAGGTGCTGGCCGGCGCCGGTGCGGGCCAGCAGCGCGGCGCCGTCGGCGCCCAGGTCTTCTCGGTTCAGGAGGAGCGTGCGCAGGCGCGGGAAGCCGCCCCCGTCCGGCAGCGCGAACGCCGCCGCGCCCAGGTGGCTGCCCTCGAGGAGCAGGTGCTCGATGGTCCGCGACGTGTCGCTCGCGGCGAGCGAGGCCAGACCCGCGGCCCCGAGCGCGGCTCCCCGCAGCGAGAGCCAGCTCAGCCGGAAGGCCGAGCGCGGCCGGGCCAGCGCGGCCGCGCCGGCGTCGCCGATGCGGCAGGACACGAGGCGCAGCCCGACCAGGTTCTGGAGGTGCGCGCTGGCGGCGATCCTCTCGGCGAGGGCCGCCGGCTTCGCCACGGCAAAGAGCACGCGGCCCAGGGCCAGCCGGGGCGAGTCCTCGCCCGCCAGCAGGGCGTCCACCCAGGCCGGCGGGAGCTGGAGCGGCGCCACGAACTCCCAGGGGCGGACGCCCTCGGCCTCGAGGGGCCAGCTGCCGAGGACCGCGCTGGCTCTCCGGATCGCCTCGTCGAGGGTCGCCTGCGGCCAGGCATCGAGGAGGTCGCAGATGGAATAGAACACTCGCGGCTCCGGCGGGCCCTGGAGGAGCCGGTCGAGAGCTTCGAGCGTGCGCGTCATGGCTCTGTCCTCTCGCCGGAGGTGGCCTCGACGGCATTCGTTGAACGACACCGGACTGACATGGACGTCTCCTCGCCTTCGGTGGTGCGGTCCCGCTCGCGCTCGGTCCGTGCCGCAGCTATGCTCGCGCGCGAGGACCGTAGCTCAACGGGCAGAGCGCTGTGGCCTGCTAAGCCATCAAGAGGGTGCCGGTTCGACTCCGGCCGGTCCTCCTCGCTTTGATGCCTGCCCCCGAGCTCGACGAGCCTCCCCTGCCTCCGGTGGGCGAGGAGCTCGCGCGCGATCTCGGGCCCCGTGGTCTTGCGTGCGGCCATCGGCCTCTACCGTACTCCACGGTGACGCACGAGGCCACGCTACCCGGGATGCACGTCCGCACGGGGCCACGCTAGCCGGGATGCACGTCAGCGGGAACGGACCTGGTCGAGAGCGGTCCAAGCCCGAGTGTCCGGCCTCACGCTCCGCCTCCGCTGCCTCCGCTGCGTCCGCTGCCTCCTGGCCGTGCTGACGCTCTGCACCTGCGCGGCACCGGCAGCAGCACCAGCGCCAGCGCCAGCGCTAGCGCCGGCACCAGCAGCAGCGCCAGCGCCGGCACCAGCACGAGGACCAGCACAGGTCCACCACCCCGCGCCGCCCTTGCCTCGGGACGGCGTGCTCCCGCGCGGCCCTGCCGCGACGCGGCCCTCGCCAGCGCCCCCGGGCGTCGGCGTGCTCCCGCGCGGCCCTGCCGCGACGCGGCCCTCGCCAGCGCCCCCGGGCGTCGGCGTGCTCCCGCGCGGCCCTGCCGCCACGCGGCCCTCGCCGCCAGCGACCTCGAGGGCGACCGCTCAGGCGGCGCTCGAGGCCGGGCGTGTCCTCGCGCGCGAGCTGCTCGCTGGCGAGATGGCGGCGGTGCATCGTCGCCTCCACCCCGGCCTGGCGCGAGAGCTCCCGCGGGACACGCTGGCCGCGCAGTGGCACGAGGTGGTGGGCGGCGGCCTCGGCGCGAGGCCCCAGATCTTCCTGCTCCGCCAGGAGCGACGCGGCGAGCTCCAGGTGGTCTGCCTGCTGATCGAGGTGGACGGGGGGCACCTCGCGCTGCAGGTCGCCCTCGACGAGGCGCTCCGCGTGCGAGAGCTCCGCCTGCGCGCTCCCTACAGCGACGAGCTGCTCACGCGCACCGCGAGGGGCGTCTTCGAGCTCCTCAGGCAGCGCGACTGGCTCGCCCTGCAGACCACCCTCGGCCCGCCGCTCGCCAGGCGGCTGCCCGAGCTCACGACGGCGATGGTCGAGCTGAGGGCGCGCTACGGGGAGCCCGGCCCGGTGCTCGGCGCCGAGGTGACGACCACGCCCTTCGGCGCCACCGTCGAGCTGGAGTGCTCGTTCGCGCGGCGGCCGGTCCTCGCGCGCGTCGTCATCGATCACTGGCTGGTGGTCTCCGACCTCGTCTTCCGGCCCGGCTGGCGGCCGCCCGGCTACGCGCGCCCGGCGGCCTTCGTCGAGCGGTCCGTGACGGTGGGGACCCCGCGCTACCCGCTGCCCGGCGCGCTGACGCTGCCGCGGGGCGAGGCGCCAGCGCCCGCGGTCGTGCTGATCCACGGCTCGGGACCGAGCGACCTGGACGGGACGGTGGGGCCGAACAAGCCGCTCAAGGACCTCGCCTGGGGCCTCGCGAGCCGCGGCGTCGCCGTGCTCCGCTACATGAAGCGCACCGCGCGCTACCGCGGGCTCCCGGCGGCCGCGCTCCCCACCGTGAACGAGGAGACGATGGAGGACGTCCGCAGCGCGGTGACGCTGCTCGGGCGGACGCCGGGCATCGCCCCCTCGCGGATCGTGCTGGTCGGGCACAGCCTCGGTGGAGCGCTCGCCCCGCGCATCGCCGCGGGAGACCGGCGCGTGGCCGCGGTCGCGCTGCTCGCCGCGCCCGCCCGACCGCAGGGGGTGCTGCTCCTCGAGCAGATGCGCTACCTCCTCTCGCTCTCGCGCCGGCCAGCGGCGGAGCAGCGGCGCGCGCTGGCCGAGGTCGCCGAGGAGGCCCGCCGGCGAGACACGACCAGCCTCGACGCCGCCGCGGTGATCAACGGCACCCGGGGCAGCTACTGGCTGGACCTGCGCGCGCACCCGCCGCTGCGGCTCGCGGCCTCCCTCGAGCTCCCCATCCTCGTCGTGCAGGGCGGCCGTGACTACCAGGTCGGCGAGGCGGACTACCGGGTCTGGCGTCAGGGGCTGGCCGGCGCGCGGGCAGCGAGCTTCCGCTTCTATCCGGCGCTCAACCACCTGCTGATGCCCGGTCACGGGCGCCCGCGGCCCGCGGAGTATCAGCGCCACGGCCACGTGGCTCGCTCGCTCGTCGAGGACCTCGCGCGCTGGATCCACCAGGCGACGGCGAACCGGCACAGGCCGTAGGCGTGGACGAGCACCGGAGGCCGGTCGTGAGCCGCAGGCCGCGCTTGACAGGGCCCGCCGGGGAGCCGAGGCTCGGCGCCATGACGACGAGCGAGCAGACCATCCGCCAGCTCATGGAGGAGCTGATCCCGTTCAACCGTCACCTCGGCGTCCGCCTCGCGGCGCTGCGGCCGGGGTTCGCTCGCCTCGAGCTGCCGTTCCGCGAGGAGTTCGTCGGCAACCCGCTGAGCCGCGTGCTGCACGGCGGGGTGATCAGCGCGCTGATAGACAACTGCGGCGGCGCCGCGGTCTGGTCGCAGATCGAGGAGGGCGACCTGGTCGCCACCGTCGATCTGCGCGTCGACTACCTGCGGCCCACGCCCTCGCGCGACGTCGCCTGCGAGGGCGTCGTGCAGCGGCTCGGCAACCGGGTGGGCGTCGCCGAGATGCGGCTCTTCACGATCGCCGATCCGGGCACGCTGCTCGCCACCGGCAAGGGCGTCTACAACGTGCGCCGCGCGGAGGGCTGAGCTCGGTCGCGCCCTGCCTTCGGCGCGACCGTGGGATGGCGAAGGGATGCCTATCCTCGGGAAGCAAGAGCCGTGAAGAGCGAGTTGCCGCCGCCGCTGGTGCGCGACCTGTACAAGGCGGGCATCGAGCCCGCCGCGGTCGGCGCGCTGGCGCTGTTCCCGGCGATCAGCGTCGCCTGGAGTGATGGACACCTGTCGACCGACGAGCGGACGGCGGTGCTGAGCGAGGTGCGGCGGGCCGGTCTCGCCGCGCCAGCGGAGCGGCTGGTGGCTCGCTGGCTCGAGGCCGCTCCGGGCCACAGCGAGCTGCTGCTCGATCTGGCGTGGCGGCTGGTCGAGCAGCTGGCGGCGCCTGCGCAGCGCCTGGCCGCCCAGAGCGCCGTGGCGCTGGCGACCACCGTGGCGCGAGCGACGAGGGAGGGGCCGATCGGCGCCGTCGAGCAGCGGGCGATCGAGGCTGCGGTGGAGGCGCTCGGCGGTGGCAGCAGCACCACGGCGCGCCGTGAGGCGCTGGCCTGGGGACAGGAGGTCGAGGACCTGCTGCCAGGCTACCAGGTGGTTGGCCCGGAGGACCCGTCGCTGCACGCGGTCGAGAGCGAGGGTCCTTCGACCGAGGGTGGCGGCTCGCCGCTCGACGATGTGCTGGACGACCTGCAGCAGATTCACCGCCGGATCAGGATCGTGATGATGATGGCGCCGAGCCAGCGGCGCAAGCTCGGCGACTTGCTGGCGGCGGCGCACCAGAAGCTTGGCGCCGACGAGCAGCGAATGATCGGCAGCCGGGCGTCCCTGGAGCAGCTCGATGGCTGGAGCGCCTGTCGCTTCGTCACGCTGCTGGTCTGTGGAGGCGCGACCTATGACCGCGACTTTGCCGATCTGGTCGCCGGAGGGAAGAACGAGGACGAGGTCTTGGAGCTGTGGTCCCGGGCCGCCTCCCGCGATCGGGTCGCTCCGCTGCAGATGGTTCACCAGCTGTTGCGGTCGAGCGACGTGCCGCTGATCTGTCGCGATTATGCCCGGCTGACGGCGCAGCTGTTCGAGGCGTGCCGCTACGTGACCCGATCGATCACCGACTGTTACGTGCTGCCGCTGCTGGGCAAGCACGACCCCCGTTCGGTTGTCGGTCACGCATGGTGTCTCTTCGTCGACCGCCGACGACACCTGGCCGTCGCCCTGGATCCAACCGCTGGTGATGTGCTCTGGGAGCAGGGCGCATCGTCGCCCTTCAACCCGCTGCTGGACGCCCGAGGCTTGAGCAACGCCTCGACGCTGCTGGCCCGCCTGACCGAGGAGCCGTCGCCATCAGCGGTCGACGCGGGGCGAGCCATGATCCGGACGCTGCCGGACAGGATGCGGCCGATGCTCGCGGTCCGCTTGCTCCTGCAGGGCCTCGTGGGCCTCGACTTCTCCGACGACGAGCTGGCGTTTCTCTGGCAGGCCGCCGTCCGCAGCGGCGCACCCCAGGCGCTGGCCGATGAGCAGCTCCGCCTTCGAGGCGAGAAGTACGCGGGCGAGGAAGCGCAGCAGGCCGATCACGAGGCGCCAGCGCGCCGTGGGCGGACGATCGACCTCCTGCACGCTGCCGGCGTCGCCGACGAGGAGGATCTCCCGCCGGCGCTGGCCAGGGACCTGCGGGCGCAGCGGGCCAGGCGCAGAGCGGACGGCGCGCGCGGGGCGGGCGTGGGGCGCAACGACCCATGTCCCTGCGGATCGGGACAGAAGTACAAGCGCTGCTGCGGCGCTCGGCTGCCGTAGGCTGCGTCGCCGAGGGTCCGGCCACGCGCTCAAGGAGCTCCGCGGCCACCGCTGGTCGGCAGGAGACACGCCGCCGACTGCTGCGGCTCACCCGGTGGTGCGCTCACCAGAGCAGGGGGAGCAGCGGGGGGGCCGCGTCGATCCGGTGCTCCTTCCGAGGGGGGCGGCTGCAGGTTTCTTGTCCGCGGCGGCCACGGGTGCCGTAGGGCATCACGCGGGGTCCTCCTGCGAGGAGCGTGACGATGATGAGAACACGTGCGCGTCAGGAGCCGTGGTGGCTGGCGGCTGGGCTCGGAGCTCTGGTCGCGGCGAGCCTGTACCTCGCGGGCTGTGGCAGCAGCAGGGTGGCCATGGAGCTCGACGGGGCGGCGCGCCTCGACCGGCGAGCGACCGATCGCGGTCAGGGCGACGCCTCCCGCGGGGACGCCCGCGCCGCGTCCGGCAAGCTCGGTGAGCCCTGCTCGGTCGGCTCGTCTGGTGCGCTGACCCTGGTGATGAACGCGAGCGATTGCGAGTCGCGTCTCTGCCTGGACTCTGCCCACCTGGGCGCGCCCGCGGCGCTCTGCACCAGGAGCTGCGCCTCAGACCAGGACTGCGCAGGAACCACGAGCGCCTGCCCTGGCGGGATGACCTGCGGCCCGGTCCTGGCGACCGGCAGCGCGGCGTGCTGCGGGCTCTGCGTGTGCAAGGCCTTCACCGCGTCGGGGCGCGTGACCCATCCCCTGTGCCCGACCTTCAAGTCCTGCACGCTCTGAGCGCCGGCCCTGTCCTGTCCGCGAGATGCTGGACGGCTCAGCCGTGCTTCTTGCAGACGAAAGCGTGGTGGCGGGGATCCGCGGAGGGCACGACGCGGCCGCGGGCGAAGGCGGTGAAGGCGCCGCAGCGCGCGCAGTCGTAGTAGTCGCCCGGGTGGTAGTCCTCGCGGCGCATCGGACGTCCGCCGTGCCAGAAGCGCCAGAGCGGCGTCTCGAGCTCGCCGGGGAGGCCCTCGAGCCGCTCGCCGAGGGTGGAGCGCCACGCGTCGAACGCGGGCAGCGGGCCCTCCTCCCGGGCGACGAAGTCCTGGGGCGGGAGCCGGCTCCCGCTCGCGGCCAGCCAGTCGAGGTAGTGCTGGACCAGCGGCCCGAGGAGGGCCTCGAAGCGCGGATAGGCCTGCTCGTAGGGCGCGAAGAACGTCGCGCAGGCCTGCTCCAGGCCGGCGCAGGCGCGCTGCACGATCGCGTCACACTCCTCGGCGGTCGTCCAGGCGGCGTCCCGCCCCACGTGCTCGCCCTCCCAGAGGGTGTGCTCGAGGGTGGCGCCCGCCACGCCCTCGCCGAGGAAGACGGGGAAGAGGTTCACCCGGAGCCAGTCGGCGCCGTGCAGCCCCTTCTGGAAGACGACCAGCTCCCGGAGCCTCGGCTGCTCCGGCGTCGGGCGCTGGAAGCTGATCAGCGGTCCGGAGCCGCCGCCGGTCTCGAGGTGGGGCCAGCCGGGCAGCGCCGCGGCCATGTGCTTGCGGACCAGCGCGGCGAAGGAGGTGCCGGGCTTCTTCGGGCTCGCGGGCTTCTCGGTCGATGGCTTCCTGGTCGATGGATTCTTGGCCGATGGCTTCTTGGCCGCGGGCTTCCTGGTCGACGGCTTCTTGGTCGACGGCCTGGGCTTCGTGGGGGTCTTCTTCGTCGCCATGGTGCGACTCTATCACCATCGAGGCGGGCTGGTCGCGAACCGAAGCGCTGTCACGGTCTCGCGAACCGGGTCTCTACGAGGTGTGTTGGCGATCAAGATCCAACACCACCGACGCCTGCAACGTAGGCGTCGGTCTGTGGCGAGCTCCGACCAGCTCACGTGTGCCCGGTCTGCAAGCGGCCACTCTGCGAGGCGTCGGGAGGGCGAGGCAGCCCGGTGAGGGGGCGAACCTCATGGCCGGCACCAGGCACGACACCACGGGCAACCTCCGCCACCGGCCGATCAAGCGGTACCGGGACTCCGAGAACCCCGAGGAGCAGTGGCTCGGGATGAGGCGGACAGGATCCCCCAGACTGCCACGCTGCCGCTCGTCCACCCCAGCCTGCGTGCGGGCTCCTGCTCACATCGAGGAGACCTGCTCCTGGATCGCTCCAGCAGCTTCACCGAGGACGTCGGGCGCGTGCTGCAGGAGGCAATCACCAACGCCGGCGCGACCCACCTGGAAGGGCAGCGCCAGCGCCACTCGGGGTTGAACCAGGGCTGACGGAGGCAGCGCCGAGACGGTGAGGACTTGGTTCAGGTCCTCGCGCACCGCCTTGGCCACGATGTTGACGGAAGCGGCGATGGCGTACCGCGTCGCCGGAGGCGCCAGGGACCACTGCAGCTCTCTCTCGAGCTCAGCCATGATCAGGTCCAGGTCCTTCTCGGCGACCTTGCCTTCCATGGCGGCCTTGAGCTGGGCAGCTGCTTTGCCAGCTCTCTGCTTGCCGAGCCCCTCGGAGAGGGCACGGATGGTCCGGGCCGCGTTCCGGGTCTCGTCCTCCGCGAACCTGAGCGCCGAGTCGATCTTCCTCTCGGGAAACATCTTCCGCAGGCGGCCGTCATCGAGAGGGGCGAACCTCGATCCGTGCTCGCCAATGATGTCCACCCAGACGCTACCTGCATCCACGTTCAGCTCCTGACCCAGGAAGCCCGAGTAGCGGGCGCTCTCCACCGTGGTCCCGAGGCCGAACATCCGGTGTTCAGGCCAGCTGGTCTCGCTGGCCAGCCAGGTGACCGTGGCTTCGACGGGATTGCTGACCACGAGCACGAGCGGGGCAGAGGCCGCGTCGCTGTCGAGCAGTCGCCTCAAGCTCTGGAGGAAGCCCGGCTGCTCCTCGGACCCGCGGAGCAGGGACGCGGTCGACCGCGCCAGCTCCGAGCGAGCCTGGTCGCCCCTCAGCCTGGCTCCGAGGGTCAGAACCAGCAGGTCACATCGCTGGAGCTTCGCCCAGTCGTTGAGTGAACCCACCTCGGTGTCGAGCGGGCGGCCCCAGGCCCGCGCCTGGCGCAGATCTGCTGCGATGGCCGGTGCGACGCCCTCGGTCCGGTTGAGCAGCACCAGGCTCCGCGTCACCTCGCTGGCGGTCAGCGCATGCGCGCAGGCCTCCCCGACGGCCCCCAGGCCGACGACGGCGACTCTCATGGAGCCACCTTCAGGGCCGCCACCGCGTCCGCTAGGGTCTCGAGGATCGGGACCGGCGGATCGATGCTGCCAAGCTCGACGCGAAGTCCCGCGTACATGGCGGTGCGGTGCGGGTCGATGACGACCGCGATCCGGCCGCCCTGGCTGAGCACGGCGCTGGCGTAGGACTTGATACGCTTCTCACCCCAGGAGGCCAGGCGGTTCACCGCGACGAGATCGACCACGACGCGGTCATGCTCGCGCAGCCTGTCGAGAGAGTCGATGACCGACTGGCGCCAGTCGCTAGGTAGATCGAAGATCAGGTCCCCTTCGACGTGCAGCACCGGGATGCCGTCTAGCACCCGCGAGTCGATCCTGGGCTCATGTTGCCAGCTCATCTGCATCACCCTCTGTCAGCTTGGAAGCGCAACTCGAAGACGTTCCAGCCGGACTCGTTCCGATAGCGCCACGCCCCGCCCGCCGCCGTCAACACGACCTGGCTCGAATGGAGTCCGCCGGTGGTCCGGACGGCCGCCTCCGCGACGCTGTCGAAGGCCCGTCCACCGAGGCGTAGCTCGAACACCAGCGCGGGCAGGTCCCCTGTCAGCCGGCCGGGTGCGCTGGCCTTGCCGTGGTGGCGTGCGTTCTCGCAGAGCTCCCTCACCAGCCGCGCCAGCGCCTCCAGGCGCGCGGCGCCGAGCGACAGGACGAGCGCCGGATCGCCGCACAGCCTGCCGTAGATCTCCCAGTAGCGCTCGGGCTCCATGCTCAGCTCGAGGTCCAGGTACGCGCCCGTGATCATAGTGAGAGAGCCAGTGCCAGGATGTCGTCGCGCGAGCCCTGGCCGCCGTAGTCGGTCGCGGCTCTGGCCTCGAGCTGGGTGACGAGGTCACTCGGCGTCCGGGCGTGCTGGACCGCGCTCTTCAGCTCGGGGGTATCCCAGTACGTGCGACTCGCCTTCGTCGCCAGATGAGCCAGGCCGTCCGTCGCGACCAGCAGCAACGCCTGGGCGCCCAGCTTCACCTTGCCGGAGGAGCAGAACCCGAGCTCCTCCTCTGCTCCCTTGAGCCTCGAGAGCCGCTCCTGGGTCCGCAGGTACGGGACCGGAAAGCTCGTCCGGCAATAGGACAGCTCCCGGTGTCGGCGGTCGAGGAGACCGACGAAGCCCTCGACCAGCCGGTCATCGGTCCTCAGGGTGCGACGGAGCGCGTCGGTGGCTCTGACCAGCTCGTGGGGCCAGACGATGCCGCCGTCCACGGAGAGCGCCCCGATCATCGCGGACGCGGCGAGCAGCGAGGAGAGCGCGGCGACGGTACCCGTTCCGATCCCATCGAGCACCGCGAAGAGCAGGTGGCTGCGCAGGTCCATCACGACAGCCAGGTCACCGCTCACCTCGCCCGCAGGTCGGTCCAGGATCGCGTGTCTCTCCGGCAGCGCCGCGAAGCCCTCGAGGAGCCGGGTCCGTTGCTCGCCGAGGATCTGGGCGGAGGCCGTCGTCACGTCCGTGCCCTTGCGTTGTTCATCCTCGACGCGGTCGGCGAGCTCCCCGGGACGGAGCACGAGCGCGTGCTCCAGCCGGCGCAAGACCTCCGCGCTCGGTCGCGCCCGATCCCGCTCGTAGTAGGACAGGGACGCCTGGGAGACTCGTGCCCTGCGAGCCAGCTCGGCCTGGCTGAGGTTGCGTTCGCGCCGCATCCGGCGGACCAGGTCGCTGAGCTTCATTTGTTGATTATCAATGCATTACTTATGGAAAGCAATGATAATCAATGATAGAGCTCCCGCTGGAGGACGAGAGCGCTCGTGGCCGCCGCGGCGGAGGTCTCCTTCACCTGCCCGTAGCCTGAAAGGCTTGGGGCTACGTCACGTTCCTTCGCCGCCCGCGGTCGAAGCTCACGGGCACTTGGGCGCCTTCTTGGAGCAGGTGTCGTCGAGCCAGGGCTTGACGCCGCAGGGGAAGTCGTTGGAGCCGTCACAGCCCGACGAGCAGGTGGCGCAGCACTGGAAGGTCGACCACAGCTCCTCGCCGTCGCAGGTCTTGGTCCGGATGTCCTTGCAGCTGCCGCAGCGGCCCATGATGCAGCCGAGGCCCTTGTGGCAGATCCCCATCCCTTCCCCGAAGCCGCACTTGCCTTCCTCCCAGGTCTGCTTGATGCCGCACTTCTGCTTGGCCTCGCGCGTGTTCGCGCACTTCGCGCAGTCGGCGTTGCTGCTGCCGGGGTTGCCGACGCCGAACTTGTTGCAGTTGCCGCAGTAGCGGCCGCACCCGTAGATGGTGTCCTTGCCGTTGTCGTGGTCGCCGGCGCCCTTGTCGCCGGCCCAGTGCAGCAGCTCGTGCAGCATCACCCCGCAGCGCTCGTCGTCGCTCATCTTGTCCCAGTCGGCGGAGTTGATCTGCATGAAGGCGTCGGTGCAGCCGAAGACCTTCCCGGTCCAGGGCGGGTTCACGTCGGTCAGCGCCGCCGAGCAGTGGTTCGAGCAGGTGATGACGAGCGGGCACTGTCCTCCCGAGAGCGCGTCGGAGAGCGCGCTGCTCTGCTCGGAGTTGGTCTCGGCCAGGCAGTCCTTGTTGCGCTTGACCGCGCAGTCGAGGGCCTTCTTGATCTGGCTCGCGTGCGCGCCGCTGCAGCGGCCCGCCGGGTCGTCGGCCATCGGGTCGCCGCTGGTGTCGACGTTGACGTTGGGGTTGCCGGTGCCGTCGCGCTTGCCCTTGGGCGGCGCGCAGCCGTCGGCGCTGCAGTTGGCGCCGGAGCAGGCGCCGGCCGACATCGGCTGATCGCCCTCGAAGGTCTTGACCCAGGTCTCGTCCTGGTCCGCGTCGAACTCCTGAAGGACGTGGACCTTGCGGGTGGCCACGGTGAAGGTGAAGGTCGTGCGCGTGTCCATGGTGCCGTCGAGGTTCGTGTCCTCGAGGCGGACCAGCACGGCGGGCGGCCCGGGCGTGAACTCCATCGTCGCCTCGGGCTTGCCGTCCGCGTCACCGTCGGAGCTCTCGGTCCACGAGCCGTCGGCGGCCATCTTCCGCTCGAAGATGGTCTCCCCGCTGGCGTTGGTGATGGTGAGGGTCATCGAGCCGTCGGCGTTGATGGTCTTGACGAACTCGGCCGTGCCGTCGCCGTCGAGGTCGGCGGGCGTGCCGGCCTGCGCCTTGGCGTACTCGGACATCAGGCGCAGGAACTCGGCGGAGGGCTGGTACGGCGAGCCGCCGCCGTCCTTCGACCCCGCTCCGTCGCCCGAGCCCTTCTCGCCGCCGACCGCGTCACGCGTGCCGGGGCTGTCGGAGGTGACGGCGCCGTCGGTGGCGGGGTTCGTGGACTTGCAGCCGCCGAACGAGTGCGAGAGGACGAGGACCGCGACGAGGGTGCTGGGGCCCTGCGGTTCCAGCCGCGGGCTGGCGGCGGGCTGGCCGCGGGCTGGCTGCGGGCTGGCCGCGACTGGCCGCGGGTTGGCTGCAGGCTGGCCGCGACCGACTGGCCGCGGGTTGAATCCGCGCGGCGAAACGTGGACTCTAGCGAGATGGCCAGACCGTGCGCGCGAGTCATCGACGAGGTGGACGGGCAGTCCGTCTTCTTCCGGGACACGGGCCTGCACCTGCGCTGGGTCACCCCGCGCTGGTCGCCCCGCCGCCGCCGGACGCCGCGTGCGCTCCAGGTGGCGCTGACCCGGCGCTGCAACCTCCGCTGCCCCTACTGCGCGGGCGCGGCCTGCTCGACGCGAGCCTCGCGCGAATTGCGGCGGTCTCATCCCGGAGCGGCCGGAGGCCGCGAGGACCCGCAATTCTGGACGCACGAGCGGGTGATGGACCTCGCCCGCCTCGCCGACCGCTGGGGCGTCGCCGAGCTCACCTTCGGCGGCGGGGAGCCGCTGCTCTTCGAGGGGCTCGCGCCGCTGCTCGTGCGCGTCTGGGAGGAGACCTCCCTCGGGGTCGGCGTGACGACCAACGGCTCGCTGCTCACGGCGGCCTTCCTCGAGGAGCTCGGGGGCCGCGGGCAGCTCCGCGTCTCCGTCCACCCGGGGAGCGACTGGCGCGCTCCGGTCGCGCTGCTCCGCGCCGCGGGCCAGCCCTTCGGGGTCAACCTCCTCGTCACCCCGGAGCTGCTCGCGCGCCTCGAGGAGACGGTGGAGGAGCTCGCCCGCGCGGGCGTCAGGGAGCTCCTGCTCCTGCGCTACCACGGCGACTGCCCCTCCTTCGAGCTCTCTCCTCGCGCGGTCCGCGAGCTCGACGAGCGGCTGGCGCGCCTGCACGACGAGCTGGGGGACCGCGTCTCGCTCTCCGTCGACCGCTGCTGGGGGGAGCTGCTGGTGAGGACGCCGCTGCTCTTCGGCGCGCGGGACTGCGGCGCCGGCCTGGACGTGCTCAGCCTCGACGCGGACGGGCGCGTGGCTGGCTGCTCGTTCCAGCCGGCCGCGGGCGAGCTGGCAGAGCTCCCCTCGCTCTACCGGCGCCTGTCGCTCGAGCGCGAGCGAGCGCCGCAGCCCGGGTGCGCGCGTCCCCCTCGCGCCCTGGGCGAGCTCGCGCCGCAGCCCGAGCCCGGGTGCGCACGTCAGCCTCGCGCCGAGGGCCGGCTCGCGCCCGGCCTCTACGTCTGGCGCGCCCACGCCTCCAACAACTCGGCGCCGGCCGCGCTCGTCGCGCGCTTCGGCCGCCGCGAGCTCGCCGGGGCCGTGGCTCGCGAGCTGCGCGAGTGGCTCGAGCTCGGCGAGGAGGTGCTGGTCCTCGATCGACCGCTGGACTCCCTCCCCGCCGTCAGCGACGAGAGCCTCGCCGTCGCGGCGGAGCACGAGGCGGCCTGGGAGGCGCCCATCGACGGAAACCCCGACGGTCCCATCGAGCTCGCGCTGGACGCCGAGACGGTGATGCTGTTCAACGACTACTGCCTCGGGTTCCACGAGGGCATCTCGGGGTACCTCGCCGATCGCGGCGGAGCCGTCCGCCGTCCCGCCACGGCCGACCCGCCGTGGATCAGCGTCCGCCTGCGGCTGCCCGAGGGCCAGGAGGCGCAGGCGAACGCGCTGCACCGGTTCCTGCACGAGGCCGTCGAGTACCAGAACCTGTCCCACTGGCAGCAGGGGCCCCGCGCTCCCTGGCAGACCGAGGCGGCGAAGGCCCCCCGGCTGCGCGTGGGGGCGCACCACCGCGATGGCCAGGTCTTCCTCTTCAACGTCGG
>JAKLHH010000179.1 GCA_022710245.1 Myxococcota bacterium | reverse complement strand
GCGCGGGCTGGTGCGACGGGTGGGCGAGCGCTACGAGAGCCTGCTCGGCTCCGAGCAGCGGGGCGCCGCCCTCGCGCGCCTCGGTCGCAGCCGTCGGCGCGGGGTGGCGCGCTGGCCGAAGGTGCTCCTGACCATGGACGGCTGGGCCGAGGCTGTGCTGGGCAAGCTCTCGCGCCGCGACCCCGGGCTGGTCATCCCCGAGTCGCATCGACGGCACCCGTTTGTGTTTGCCCTGCCGTATCTGCTAAAGTTGTTGCGAGAAGGCCAACTTAGAACACAGAGGGATTGAGGGGCGAAGAGCCCTGTCACGCGGGTCTGGTATGGTCACTGCTCGAGTCTCACGCAGGCCGGTTCGCTGGGAGCCGCCGACTGCCGACAGCCCCTACGAGTCGCGCAAGCTCGAGCCCGAGCAGCTGGCCGAGGTGAAGCTCGGTCTCATCCACAACCCGCACTCGGGGCGCAACGTCCGCCACCCGCAGGCGCTCGCCCTCTACCGCGACCTGCTCGGCTCGCGCGCGCTGATCCGGCAGACCGACCAGCTCTCCGGGCTCGCGGCGGTGGTCCGGGAGTTTCGCGAGGAGGGCGTGGACGTCATCGTCGTCGACGGCGGCGACGGCAGCCTGCAGGCGACCGTCACCGAGGCCTACTTCCGCTACGGCGAGCTCGAGCTGCCGGCCTTCGTCCCGCTGCGCGGCGGCTCCTACAACGCCGTCGCGAGCAACCTCGGGCTGCTGCAGCGGCGCGCGGAGCTGCTCGGGTCGCTGCGCGACGCCGCCAGAGGTGGAGCCGCGCTGCGGGAGAGGCAGCTCGGCACCATCCGGGTCCACGACCCGCGCCTGCCGCGGGACGTCCTCGGCTTCATCCTGATGGCGGGCATCCCGTACAAGCTCAACCGGTACATCCACTCGCTGGGCCGCGGCACGCGCAAGGAGCTGGCGCTCTTCGGCCTGGCCCGGCTGCTGATCGGCGGCGCGCTCGGGACCCCGTTCGGCAAGCACATCTTCAGCGACACGCCGGCCCGCGTCTCCGTCGACGGCGAGGACTGCGGCTGCGATGGCTTCAAGATGACCATCGCGACCACCCTCCACGAGCACCTGCCGGTCCTCAGGCCCTGCCCGGCGCCGCTGGCCGCGAGCCAGCGCCGCTTCTCGTACCTGGTCAACTTCATGTCCACTCGCGAGATGTTCAAGCGCCCCTACAAGCTGCTCATGAACCGCTACCACGGCGACGCCAAGCACCTCACCGGGCACGCTCGCACGCTCATCCTGCACGGCTACGGCTCGGGCTACGCGCTCGACGGCGAGCGGATGGAGGGCGGCAGCTCGGACATCCGCATCGCGAGCGGCCCCCCGCTGCGCATCTGGCTGCCCCGGTCCGCCGGCCTCTCGCGCTGAGCCTGCCCGTGCGATCGATCCTCGTCGCGCTCTGGCCTCACCTGACCGTGCTCGGTCTGGCCCTGCTCAGCATGGCCGTCTTCGCCGTGCAGCGCGCACGCCACGGCTATCAGCCGAGCGCCAAGATCAACCCGACCAAGAACGTGCTCATCCCCGGCTTCGGCGCGCACTGGTTCTTCTGGGGCCTCGAGCACATCGTCAGCGGGCTGATCAAGCTGCGCCTCACCCCGAACCAGGTGACGATCCTCTCCACCATCGTCGGCGTGCTCGCCGGCGCCGCCTACGGGGTCGGCTGGTTCGGCGCGGCGGGCTGGCTGCTGCTGGTCTCCGGCGCGCTCGACATGATGGACGGCTGGGTGGCGCGCCTGACCAACACCACCAGCCGCTCGGGGGACTTCCTCGACGCGGTCTGCGATCGCTACGTGGAGATCGCCATCTACCTCGGGCTCGCCGTCTACTACCGGGACTGGTGGTGGATGATGCTCACCTGCGCGCTCACGGTGACCGGCTCGATGATGATGAGCTACACCCGGGCCCGCGGCGAGGTGATGGGGCTCGAGTACAACAAGGGCATCTTCCAGCGCGCCGAGCGCATGGTCTGGCTCTCGGTGGTGAGCGTGTTCACGCCGGTCGCGCAGCTCTGGATCGACCCCACCGCGGCGCACCCCTTCTACTGGCCGGTCGCCGTCCTGCTCATCATCAGCGCCGTGCTGGGGACCGCGGGCGGGCTCCACCGCACCATCGCCATCACGTTGATCTTCGGTCGGCAGGAGCGGGCGGGCGCACCGCCGCCGCCTCACGCGGCCGAGGCGCCACCGAGCGAGACGCCACCAGCTCCGGCCGAAGGCTCGCCCTCACCTACCCATCCGACCCACGCCTGACGGCTTCCCCCTCGGACCCCGGCTGGGGTATGGTTGCAGGCGCAGTGGAGACCCAGGTCCTCATCGTCGGGGGCGGGGCGACCGGCACCGCGGTCGCTCGGGACCTCGCGTTGCGCGGGGTCGCCTGTGTCCTCGTCGAGCGCGCTGACCTCAACGCGGGCGCCTCGGGCCGCAACCACGGCCTCCTGCACAGCGGCGCGCGCTACGTCTCGAACGACCTCGCGGCGGCCATCGAGTGCCGCGAGGAGGGCGCCATCCTCAAGCGCCTCGCCCCCCAGTGCATCCAGGACACCGGCGGTCTCTTCATCGCCGTCGAGGGGGACGACGAGCACCACGTCGCCGCCTTTCCGGAGATGTGCGCGCGAGCCGGCATCCCCGCCCGCGCGGTGCCGCTCGCCGAGGCGCGCGCCCTCGAGCCCGCGCTCTCCGAGCGGGCGATCGCCGTCTACGCGGTCCCCGACGCGTCCATCGATCCGTTCATGCTCTCCCTCGACAGCATGGCGCAGGCCGAGCGACTCGGCGCGCGGCTGCTCCGCCGCACGGCGCTGGTCGCGCTCGAGCGCGAGGGCGAGCGCATCGTCGCGGCCCGGCTGCGGAGCACGGTGACCGGCGCCGAGCTGCGGGTGGAGCCGCAGCTGGTGATCAACGCGGCCGGGGCCTGGGCTCGGCAGATCGCGGCGCTGGCCGGCGCCGGCGTGCCGATGGTCTACTCCAAGGGCACCCTGGTCATCACCCACGCCCGCCTCGCGCAGCGCGTGATCAACCGGCTGCGGCGCCCGAGCAACGCGGACATCGTGATGCCGGGCGGCACCGTCTCCATCGTCGGCACCACCTCGATCACAGTCGACGACCTCGAGGAGATCCAGCCGACGACCGAGGAGGTGGACCTGATCGTCGAGGAGGCGGCGGCGATGCTGCCGCTCCTGCGCGAGACCCGCCTCGTGCGCGCCTACGCCGGGGTGCGGCCGCTGATCTCGGCGGCGGCGACCGCGGCGGGCGACGCGCGCGCCGTGAGCCGCGGCTTCGCGCTGATCGACCACGCGCAGGACCGGATCGCGAACCTGATCACCATCACCGGCGGCAAGCTCACCACCTGCCGCCTGATGGCCGAGCGCACCACCGACCTCGCCTGCCGGCGCCTCGGCGTCAGCGCCGCCTGCCGCACGCGCGAGGAGCCGCTCCCCGCCGACCCGGGCGGCGCCTGGACGGAGCCCGCGCTGGGGCCGCGCGCCTGGATGCGACGCCACGGGCCGAGCGACGTGCTCCTCTGCGAGTGCGAGATGGTCTCGCGCACCACCGTCGACGCGCTGGTCACGGAGCTGCGCCCGGCGACCGGCGCCGCGGATCCCGGGCGGGAGCGCGCCGAGCTCTGCGTCGCCCCGGGATCGCTGCTCGCCGACCTCGCGCTGCGCAGCCGGCTCGGCAAGGGCGCCTGCCAGGGCGGCTTCTGCACCATCCGCACCGTCGCGCACCTCTACGATCGCGGCGCCTACGCGGGCGCCCGCGGACTCGAGGAGAGCCTCGAGTTCCTGCGCGAGCGCTGGCGAGGGGTGCGGCCCGTGCTCTGGGGCGACCAGCTCGCGCAGGCCGAGCTCGCCGAGGCGATCCACTGCGGCCTCCACGGCAGCGAGCTCCTCGGCCGCTCCGCCGCGGGCCAGGCCAGCGAGGTCCCGCCAGCCGCGCCGGGAGAGGTGCCGGCGCCGCCCGCGCCCGCGGTGCTCGGCCCCGACGGTACCCGATCCGGCGGGCAAACCGGTGAGCCTGCCGTCGCCAGCGCGGTGAGCGCGAGCGCCTCGCCTCGCCGGGCGCCCGAGGCCGCGCCGGCGGTGCATGACGTGGCCGTGGTCGGCGCCGGCCTCGCGGGGATGGCCGCCGCCGTCTTCGCCGGGAACCGCGGGCTCCGCACCGTGCAGATCGGGAACGCGGGCGCGCTCCTCTTCTCCAGCGGCCTGCTCGACCTGATGGGCGTGCACCCCCTCGACGAGGGCCGCCACTGGTCCGACCCCTGGGCCGCGGTCGCCGCGGTCGCGCGTGAGCCGCGCCACCCCTACGCGCGGGTGGCTCCCGCCGAGCTGCGCGCCGGCTTCGACGAGGTGCTCGCGGCGCTCGCCGAGGCGGGGCTCGTCTACGCCCCGCCGGGCGAGAGGAACCAGGAGCTCCTCACCAGCGCGGGGACGGTGAAGTCCACCTACGCCGTGCCGCGGAGCATGCTCGCCGGGGTCAGCGCCCTCGCCGCGCGGACGCCCTGCCTGCTGGTGGACTTCGAGGGGCTGCGAGAGCACAGCGCGGCCGCCATCGCGGCGGTCGCGGGCTCGCGCTGGCCCGGGCTGCGCACGCTCCGCCTCGACCCGCGCGCGCTGCAGGACGATCCCGAGAGAGCGCGCTCCGGTGCGCCCTCGCCTGCGACCGGCCAGCGAGCCGGCGAGGTCTGCGCGGCGCACCTCGCTCGCGCCCTCGAGCTCGAGGCGGGCCGGGCGGCGCTCGCCGCGCTGATCCGGCCGCAGCTCGGCGGCGCCAGGGCGGTGGGGCTGCCCGCCGTCCTCGGGCTCCGCCGCACCGAGGAGATCGCCGCCGAGCTCGAGCGCCGCCTCGAGGCGCCGGTCTTCGAGATCCCCGGCATGCCCCCGTCGGTCCCGGGCCTGCGCCTGAAGGAGGCCTTCGAGCGCGCGGTGACCTCACGCGGCGTGCGCCGGCTCGTCCAGCAGCGCGTGGTCGCCGTGGTGCCCGAGGCTGACGCCTTCACCCTCTACCTCGAGGGCGCCGCGCCGGGCGGCGCGCCGCTGCGGGCCCGCGCCGTGGTGCTCGCCACCGGTCGCTTCATGGGACGCGGGCTGCTCGCCGACCGCGCGCAGGTCCGCGAGGCGCTGCTGGACCTCCCCGTGTACCAGCCGCCGACACGCGCAGAGTGGCACCGCGCCGACTTCTTCGATCCCGCCGGCCACCCGGTGAACCAGGCGGGCGTGGAGGTCGACGAGGCCTTCCGGCCGCGCGACGCGCTGGGGAGGCCGCAGCACGCGCTCCTCTTCGCGATCGGCACCATGCTCGCCCACCACGACTGGGCTCGCGCCAAGTGCGGCGCTGGCGTGGCGATCGCCTCGGCGCGGGTCGCGGTGGACGCCGCGCGCGCGGCCCTCGCCGGGTCGCGCACGAGCGCGGCGAGCGCGAGCCGCGGGAGCGGAGCGGCGGAGCGCGCCCGATGACGCCGCTCCTGCGCTACGCCCTCTACGCCTCCCTCGCGATCGCGGCCCTGGGCACCCTCTGGCGCGCCACCACCTGGCTCACCCGCTGGCTCGGCGCGGCCGGCGAGCGGGCGGGGGCGGGACGCCGCCTCCTCGCCGCGCTGCGGGGCGCGATCACCTCGCTGGCCGGAGCGCCGCTCCTGCGCCAGCTCCTCGCGCTCCTCGGCGACGTGCTCCTGCAGCGACGACTGCTCCGCGCCGACCCGGTGCGCTGGGCCGCACACCTGGCCATCGTCCTCGGCTTCAGCGGGCTGCTCTTCCTCCACGCGCTCGGCGCGCTGGTGACGGCCAAGCTCGTCAGCAACTACCAGGCGACGCTGAACCCGTGGCTCTGGCTGCGGGACCTCCTCGGCCTGCTCGTCGTCGGCGGGCTCCTCCTCGGCGCGGCCTGGCGCCGGCTCCGGCGGCGCGCCCTGCCTGCCCCGCGGCGCCGCGACCCTTGCTTCGTCCTCCTCCTCGCGCTGGTCCTCGGCTCGGGCTTCCTCCTGACCGCGCTCAAGATCACCTCGCCGCGCGCCTTCGAGCGCATGGTCGCCGAGTACCCGGTCGCCTCGGGCGACGACCTGGTGCCGCTGCGCCTGCACTGGGCCGCCGAGCACGGCGTCGCCTTCGCCGGGCTGCCGCGCGCCGACGCGAAGCTCCTCGCCGCCGGCAAGGACCTGCACGAGCAGGGCTGCGCGAGCTGCCACTCGCGCCCGCGCGCCGCGGTCGCCTCCTACACACTCTCGCGCGCGCTCTCGCCCCTCGCGGTGACGCTGACCCGCCGCGACGTCGAGGGCTGGCTCCACCACCTCCACCTGCTCCTCTGCTTCCTCGGCCTCGCCTACCTCCCCTTCAGCCGCTTCTTCCACGTCGTCGCCGACCCGGTCGCGCTGCTCGCTGCCGCCGGGGCCCGCCGCGCAGGAGGCAGGACGGGGCTCGCCGCCGCACGCGCCGCCGCCGCGAACCGCGCCACGCGTCGCGCGCTGGCCCTCGACGCCTGCGTGCGCTGCGGCCTCTGCGACGCCCGCTGCTCGGTACGACCGCTCGCCGCGCTCCTCGACAACCCCGGCGTCCTCCCCGCGGAGAAGCTCCTCGCCACGCGGGCGCTCGCCACGGGACAGCTGAGCGACGGCGAGGGTGGCGACGCGCTCCGCCGCGCGGCCGAGGGCGCGCTCGCCTGCAGCGAGTGTGGCCGCTGCACGCTCGCCTGCCCCGTCGGCCTCGAGCTCGAGGACCTCTGGGCGGCGGGTCGCGCCGCGCTCGCCGAGCGCGGGCACCCGCGCGCGGCGCTCTGGATCAAGGCGACGCCTGCCGCCGACTGGGCCGAGCGCCTCGCGGCCAGCCGCGGCGCCGCCGCCGGCGCGCCCACCACCACGGCGCTGACGCAGGACCGCCGTGCCTTCACGCCCTGCGTCCAGTGCCAGACCTGCACCAACGTCTGCCCGGTGGTCGCCTGCTCCGGCGGCGAGGACCCGCAATTCGGGCGAGGCGACGCCGCGCACGCCGAGCGACAGTTCGCCCTTCATCGTGGAGCCTCCGCAGGAGGCGAGCAGGGCGAACTGGACGCGACCCCGCAGAAGATCATGAACCTCCTCCGGCTGGGCCTGGTCGAGCTCGCGCTCGGCTCGCGGATGGTCTGGGACTGCGCGACCTGCTACCAGTGCCAGGAGCACTGCCCGGCGGGGATCCGCGTCACCGACGTCCTCTACGAGCTGCGCAACCGCGCCCACGCGCGGCTGACGGCGCTGCCCCCGGCGAGCGAGCACGGCCGCGGCGAGAGCGACGGAGGCGGGCGCGGCCGCGTCAGCGACGGAGGCGAGCGCGGCCGCGGCGAGAGCAACGGAGGCGCCGCGTGAAGCTCGCGCTCTTCGTCGGCTGCAAGATCCCGGCGCGCTTGCCCGCCTACGAGCGCTCGGCGCGGGCGGTGCTGCGCCGCCTCGGCGTCGAGCTCGTCGAGCTCGACTTCACCTGCTGCGGCTACCCCGCGCGGCACCTGCGGCTCGACGCCTGGCTCATCCTCGCCGCCCGCAACCTCGCGGTCGCGCGCGCTCGCGGCCTCGACGTGCTCACGCTCTGCCAGTGCTGCTACGGCAGCCTCCGCCACGCCCAGCACCTCCTCACGCACGACGAGGCGATGCGCGGACCGGTGGCCGCCGCGCTGGAGCGGGAGGGGCTCTTCCTCTCCGCCGGCACGCGCGTGCGGCACCTCCTCGACCTCCTCGACCGCGAGGTGGGCGCCGAGGCGATCGCGGCGCGGGTCACCACGCCGCAGCGCGACCGCCGCGTCGCGGCGCACTACGGCTGCCACGCGCTGAGGCCGAGCGACGTCGTCGACCTCGACAGCCCGCACGCGCCCACGGTCTTCGAGCGGCTGATCGCGGCGACGGGCGCGACGCCGGTGGACTGGCCGCGACGGCTCGAGTGCTGCGGCGCGCCCATCGCCGAGACGAACCCGACCATCGCGGGGAGGATGCGCACGGGCAAGCTCGCCGACGCCCGCGAGTCGGGGGCGGACTGCCTCTGCACCGCCTGCCCCTACTGCCAGGAGCAGCTGGGGGGCGACGGGCTCCCCGCGCTCCTCTACCCGCAGCTCCTCGGGCTCGCGCTCGGCCTCTCGCGGCGCGCGCTCGGGATCTGATCTGAATCTGGGTGTCGCGCAGAGCGAGCGGAGCTACGGGCTGAGCTTCAGCACACCGAACTTCGACGGGTCCCAGTCCTCGCCGCTGCCCCCCTGCCAGGCGAGGAAGCCATCGCGTCCGTAGCTGCCGATGTCGCTCTCGTTGACCCGCGCCGCGAAGCCGAGGGCCTTACCGACGACCAGGCCGGCCAGCCCGAGGTCGGCGGCGGGCAGGCGAACCTCGTAGGTGGTGCTGGGGATCGCGCGCTTGACCGCGAAGGTGTAGCTCGACTTCCCGGCGCTCGAGGGCGCCCACCAGCGGCAGCCAATGCCGCTGCCGGCGACGCCCCAGCCGTAGACGTAGTCGTCGGTGTCGTCGAGCTCGTCGCCCTGGTCGCCTGCCACGTCGAAGGCCACCTGCACGCTGTCGCCGTTCTCCATGCTGCAGGGGTCCGAGTAGTAGAGGTTGTTGTGGGAGTCGTCCGTGACCTTGACGGCGAGGTAGAGGGCGCCCGCGTCCCAGCGCGCGGCGAGCTGGGCGGAGAGGTCGGCGGCGGCGGGCGGCGTGGTCTCGCTGGAGCCGAGCCCGGCCCAGTCGGTGAGGCTCACCCAGCCCTCGGTGCTCCAGTCCTTGAGGTCCGCGTCGATGGTGATCGCCGGGGCCGGGAGGGCGCAGAGGGTCCCGGCCGCCGACAGGCACACCATCGGCCGTCCACACCACGGTCGGGACGCGCGCTGTCGGGGCGAGCGAGATCGCTCGCCGCGTCGCGAGCCGTCGCGTCGCGCTCGCCCGCCCGGTCGACCTGACCGACGTCGCCCCCGCCGCTCCAGACCCCGCGGCCGTTGAAGGAGCAGCCTCCGAGGAGCACCGCGACGGCCGTGAGCGGCCAGCTTGTGATGCGCACCCGCACGGCGCGCATGATAGGGCCACCCACCGCGGAGGAAAAGCCCCCTCATCGAACTTCGGAGGAGTCACCTGCAGCTCTGCTGGCCACCCCTCCGCGCGGCCGCGCTAACCCCGCTGAACGGCAGGACGCCCCTCGCGGCACGCGCCTTGCTGTGGAGAGGCCGCGAAGCTCTACCCTTAGCCCCCGGAGGAGCCCAGATGAAGAGAGCCGCCCTCGCCCTCACCCTGGCAGGCCTGCTGGCGATGCCCGCGCTGGCCAGCGCCGCGACGCCCAAGCTGATCACCGACGCCTACGCGAAGACCCTCGTGCAGAAGAAGGTCAGCGATCAGTTCGGCCGCTACGGCAAGGGCTGGACCGTGAAGCTGAGCAAGAGCGCCTCGCCGACCAGCAAGACCTTCGCCTCGAAGGTCAACTGGGGGTCGGGGCCGCACATCCAGATCGTGACCCCGGAGCCGAAGGGCGCGGTGAACATGTCGAAGGCGAAGAACTCGCCGCAGGGCCTCGACCGGGTGACGATCTTCCCCTGAGCTGCGGCCCGTCCCCGGCGCCGCCCGCGTGATCAGCGGCGCCGACGCGCGCGCACCCGCTCGGCGAGCGCGTGCAGCCAGAGCGGGATCATGATCACCACCGTCGCGCCGATCAGCGAGAGGATGATGGAGACGCGCAGGAGCGCCGTCCAGACGCCGATCGCCAGCACGACGAAGACCCCGATGAAGAAGACGCGCACCATGCCGCGCCAGCGGTCCCGGAGCTGCCTCGTCAGCGCGTGGAGCGAGCGGGCGACCTGGTGGGCCTGCGCCGCGGTCTCCCGCCGCGCGCGCCTCGCGAAGGCGACCCGGAACGTCTCCCCGCCGCAGTAGCGGCAGAGGCTCGAGAAGGCGCCCGCGGCGAAGTGGACCGAGGCGCCGCAGAGCGTGCAGCGCGCGTCCTCCTCGCGATCCAGCGGCCGGCTCGCCGAGGGCAGCGGCGCTGGCACCTCGGCGCGGATCACCATCAGGAAGAAGACCACGCCGTAGCCCGCCGCG
>JAKLHH010000178.1 GCA_022710245.1 Myxococcota bacterium | reverse complement strand
CCGAGCACCGCGCCTCCGCACGGGCCGCTGCCAGCCAGGGTGGGTCATGAGGCTCCGCCACTACCTCACGCTGCTCGGCGACGCGCCCACGGTCGTCCGCACCATCCGGCAGGTGTACGGAGCCCCGAGACCGCTCGAGGTAGCGCCCTACCAGCCAGGCGAGGCGCAGCGGATCGCCGACCGGGTTCATCCGCCGTGGCTCACGGTGCGGGTCGAGAGGATCCGCGTCGAGACCCCCAGCACGCGGACCCTCGTCGTCGTGCCGACCAGCGGGTCGCTGCCGCCCTTCGTTCCGGGCCAGTACGTCAACCTCTTCGTCGAGGTGGACGGCCTCTGGACCAGCCGGCCGATGAGCATCTCCGCCCCCTCGCGGGCGGACGGCACGATGGAGCTGACCATCAAGCGCAAGCCGGGTGGCTTCGTCTCCGGCCACCTGCTGGACGCGCTGCAGGTCGGTGACCAGCTGCAGATCTCGGGGCCGGAGGGAGACTTCCAGCACCAGCGCGTGCGGGACGGCGAGGACCTGGTCTTCATCGCCGCGGGGAGCGGCGTGACGCCGTTCATGGGCATGCTCGAGGACCTCCTCGAGCGACGACCCGGGGCGCGGGTCGGCCTGCTCTACGGCAGCCGCTCGGCGGAGGAGATCATCTTTCGCGATCGGCTGGAGGCCCTCGCTGCCCGCCACCCGCGGCTGCGACTGCGCTGCGCCCTCTCGGCGCCGGCGCCGGGCTGGGACGGAGAGCGCGGCCGCATCGACCTGCCCATGATCCGGCGCTTTCTCGACGGCGAGGCGCTGACGGGGAAGACCTTCTTCGTCTGCGGGCCGGCCGAGATGGAGCGCGCCACGACGCACGCCCTGGAGGAGCTCGGCGTCAGCCAGGGCCGGATCAGGGTCGAGCCCTGCGGCTGCCTCGAGGACGTCACCCGACGGCCCGGGTGGCCCGTCGCGGTCCGAGCGGACCAGCGCTTCGAGGTCGAGATCGAAGGCCGCGCCGAACCGATCTCCGCCCTCGCCGGCGAGCCGCTGCTGAGCTCGCTCGAGCGCGCCGGCGTCACGGTCCCGGTGCTCTGCCGGTCCGGCCGCTGCGGCGCGTGCCGGACGCGGCTGACCCGGGGCGCGGTGGTGCGGGCGGCGGGCGCCGGCCAGCGCCAGTCGGAGAGCGCCGCCGGCTTCGTTCACGCCTGCGTCTCGCACCCGGTGAGCGACCTCCGCGTCGAGGTGCTGCCCGACCGCCGCTTGCTCGCGGCCGCTGATGCGGATGGCGCGAGCCGTGGGCCCGCAGCCAGCATCACCGCGATCACCGCGGCGCCCGCGCCGCTGCCACCGGGCGTCTCCGACGGCGAAGCGGTCTCCGCCGGCGAAGCCGTCTCCGGCGAAGCCGTGCCCGCCGCGGCGCGCTCGCGAGTCGCGTGGGGGAAGAGCGCGCTCGCGCTGGCCGGGCTCGGGCTCTTCCTCTACCTCGTGCTCTCCTCGGGGATCACTCCGGGCCTGCTCGCCCGGACGGGCTGGCAGGGGTTCGGCCTGGTCCTCCTCGTCTCCCTGATCGCGGTGCTGACGGAGACGACGGCCTGGCGGCTCGCCCTGCACCACGTGGCGCGCCCCGGGTTCCTGCGCCTGCTCGGCCTGCGCACCGGCGGCAACGCCCTGACCGACGCCTTGCCGGGGGGCCTGGTCCTCGGCGAGCCGTTCAAGGCCGTGGGGCTGCGTCGATCGGCGGGCGTGTCGCTGCCCGACGGCGCTGCCAGCCTGATGACCGTCAAGTTCGGGCTCGGCATCACCCAGTCGCTCTTCGTGCTGGGCGGTCTGATCCTGATCTACCCGCGGCTCCGGGATCGGTCGACGGAGCTCCTCGGGTTCCAGGGCGCGCACTACCTCGGCCTGGCGCTGATCGCCGGCTTCCTGGCCGTGCTCGTCCTGCTCCTGGTGTCGGTCTTGCGCGGTCGCTCCTTCAGCACCCTGACGAGGAGACTGGCGCGGCTCCCCAGCGAGAGGCTGCGGCGATGGCTCCGCGCCCACGCGGAGCGCATCGCCGAGGTGGACCGGAGCTTCGCCCGGGTCTACCTGGAGAACCGCCGGCAGCTCCCCGCCATCTTCTTCGTGCTGCTGGCGGGCTGGGCTGCAGGCGGCCTGGAGAGCTACGTGCTGCTGCGCGCGCTCGATCAGCCCGTCACCTTGCCGTCCGCCTTCGCCATCGAGTCGGTCGGCTCCATGTTCCGCCTGTTCTTCTTCCTGGTCCCGTCGGGGATCGGCGGTCAGGACGCCAGCCTGCTGGCGCTCTTCAAGCTGTTCCACCTGCCCAGGGCGGCAGGAGGCGCGTTCGTGCTGCTCAAGCGGGTCAAGGAGCTCTGCTGGATCGGCCTCGGCTTCGTCCTCATCATGGTCCTGCGCAAGAAGGACGAAGCGGACGCTCCGAGCCAGCTCCAGGAGCCGTCGGTCGCGGGTGTGCTGCCCGCCTCCCCGCGGGTCGTGTGATCGACCTGGGCCCGCAGCGTCGGCGCTCGTCGCCGGCGCCTGGCCAGCGGGCTCGACGGGCCTCCGCGCGGCTGGTGCTGATGGTGATGGCGATCGTCCTTCAGTGCCCGCCCGCGAGCGCCCAGCCAACCATCGCCGGGAAGCCCGCTCTGGACCCGAACCGGCTCGAGGTCGGCGTGGTCCCGATCCTGATGGGGGACTCGGACCTCGGCGTGGGCGTGGGCGGCGTCGTGTCGCTGGCGCGGTACCGCCCCGGGTTCGCCCCGTTCCGGTGGCAGCTCCTCGCCGTGGTCTTCCTGACCATGAAGAGCGACGGGCAGGGCATCAAGACGGTCTTCCACAACCACAGCCTCAAGCTCGACCTCCCCGACCTCGCCGGCGGCCGCCTGCGGCTCGAGACGTCGCTCGCCTTCGGCCGGCACTCCAACTCGGGCTACTACGGGATGGGCAACGCGGTGTCAGCGACACCGGGTGACCCGCGGCGCCATGAGTACGATCGCATCTACCCCGAGCTCGACCTCCACGCCCGGCTGAAGCTCGCCGGGCCACTCTCGCTGATGGCGGGCGGCAGGCTGGTCTACAACTGGGTCAACCTCTACCAGGGGAGCAAGCTCGTCGAGGACCTCCAGAGCGATGACCCCTTCCTGAAGCAGCGGCTGCGAGGCACCAGCGACCACCTCGACGGCGTCCTGGACCTCGGGCTGCTCTGGGACACCCGGGACCACGAGCTCGCCCCGAGCCGGGGCGTCTTCCACGAGCTGTCGGTCCGCTTCACCCCCGCTCTCGCCTCTGACGTCTCCTACGCGGGGGCGACGCTGGCGCTCCGCTTCTTCCAGTCGCTCTACGGCGACCGCCTCGTCCTCGCCGCTCGAGTGATGGGGGACCTGCTCGTCGGCAGCCCGCCCATCTACGAGCTCGCCAGCTACGGCGGGCTGTTTGGAATGCCGGGTCCCGGCGGAGGCGCTGGCGTCCGCGGCGTTCCCATGCAGCTCTACCACGGCAAGGTCAAGCTCATCTGCAACTTCGAGCTGCGAGGACGGCTGCTGCCCTTCTCCATCCTCCGCCAGCACTTCAACCTCGGCGCGGTCGCCTTCGTCGACGTCGGCCGCGTCTGGACCGATCTCACCGCGCCCGCGCGCTTCGACGGGAGCGGGCCCGGGCTGAAGGTCGGGGTCGGAGGCGGCCTGCGCCTGCAGTGGGGCGAGGCGTTCCTCCTGCGGGTGGACGTCGCCTGGTCCCCGGACGCGGCGCCCGTCGGCTTTTACTTCAACGTCAATCACGTCTTCTGATCCCGCGGGGACGGCTGCAGGAAGCGGCCGTGCACCAGGTGATCGATCACCTCGCGGGCCGAGCGCGGGTCGAGCCTCCCTCTCGCCACCAGCTGCGTCACCGCCTGGGCCACGGTGGTCGGCTGCTCGAAGGCGGCCAGGGCCGTCAGCAGGAGCTGACCGTCCTCGCCCTGATCCAGCGTCGGGTCGGTGAACGATCGCGGGCTGAGCGAGGGCGCGGCGACCAGACGCGCGCCGTTCACGGAGCGCACGACGGTCACCTCCTCCCGCGCCACCCTCGCGGGGACGTTGTGAGGTCCCAGCCACTCCCCGAGCTCGAAGCGAAGCGTCGAGGGCGCGGTGTTCACCAGGCGCGTGCGTCCGCTGATCGGGACCCGCTGCGCCGCGTCCCGCGCCTTCCACGCCAGGGCGCCCACCTGCTCCGAGGTGCGCTGCACCGCCGCCTCGAGCGACGCGTCCCGGAACCGCACCATGGGCACCGTCACCTCGCCGGGCCCGCGCTGCTCGAAGTACTCGACGAACTCCGCGAACGTCCGCGCCTCGGTCTCCATGTCGAACCGCGCGGCGTCCTCGGTGACGAGCGCCCCCGGCTGCGCCTCGAGGCGCTGGTAGCAGACCGCGCAGCCCAGGCTGATGAGCCTCTTCACCAGGCGCACCTCCTCCTCGAGCGTGGCGGCGCTGGCGAAGGGGAGGCCGGCGATCCCGGAGACCTCCAGCTGCAGGTTGCGGTGGCGGCGGCAGCGATCGATGAGCCCCAGCAGCTCCGCGTCCGAGAGGCACGGCTTGAGCAGGCCCCGGCGCGTCTGCTCGCGCCGCTGCTGCTCCGAGAAGCAGCCGAGGTCGAGCACCACCCAGACCTGCTCGAAGGTCTGCGCCAGCGCGTCGATCAGCTCGGGCCGCGCCCCCTCCCACAAGAAGTACGTGCACGAGTGGCGTGAGAGATCGACCCCCGCCCAGCTGCTCTGCAGGAACGCCACCGAGCTCCCCGGGAAGTCGTAGCGCAGCTGCCACGTCCTCGGGGCGATCTCCTGGTGGTCGCGGCGCACGCTCTCCTCGGAGCGCAGGAACGGCTCCGCGCGTCCGAAGGCCGCCAGCTGGTTGCGACGATCTCCACCACAGTAGAGGCAGCTCTCGCCGCACCCCTTGCCAGGGGCGACCCACCCCGAGAAGGCGTGGCGATCTTGCTGGCTCAGGAAGAGGTCCTGGAAGTGCGAGTAGTAGATGTCCTCGCTGTTCGTGGCGCCCTGCACGTACGTGAGGGGCAGCCGCCGCGGGGCGCCGTGCGGATCGCCGTGCGGGGCGCGCGTGACGCAGTTGGGCGGGGAGGGGTCGCCCTGGCAGAGCGCGAGCAGGGGCCGCTCGCCGTCGCCCAGGACGATGTGATCGACGCAGCTCTGAGCGTAGAGCTCCCGCCACCAGTGCGACGCCGTGTTGCCGCCCATGACGATGCGGATGCCGGGATCGAGCTCTCGCAACGTCCGGGCCAGGAGCAGCGCGCGGTGGACGTGGTGGAACCACTTGAGGCTGATGCCGACGAGGCGGGGGCGTACGTGAGCCACCAGGGTCCCGAGCGAGCGGGTCACCGCCTCGTCGGTCTCGTCCCCGTCGTGGAGCCGGACGAAGGCCTCGATGCCACCCCGGCGCAGGTAGCTCGCGAGGTAGAGGATGCCGCAGGTGGCCTCCCCGGTCCCCGCGCCGAGGAGGAGGACTGGAGAGAGGACGGCGGGGGGAACGCGGCTCCCCTTTTCGGGGCGGCTCCCCTTTCCGGGGCGGCTCCCCTTATCGGGGCGGCTCTCCTTTCCGGGGCGGCTCCCCGGCTTCTTGTTGGTCGCGGCAGCTCCGCACGACCGCCCGACCTGTGCGGCGCCGCTCCGATGCTTCATCGGCAGGGACCTCCGCGACTGGTCTTACTGCACCCGCGCCTCAGCGTCGAGTGGCTCGGACTCAGGGAGGGGATCTGCCGCCCGCGATCGTGCGCCAGCTGACGGGCAAGACGTCGCGGTCCTCCGCCTCGGAGTGAGGCGCTACTCGGGCGCGGCGGTCAGCAGCGCCGCCGCGAGACGTCGCTGGGTGACGGTATCGACCCCGCAGGCCTGGCGCAGCCACGACTCGAGGGTGCCATGCCGCGCGCGGAGGCTCTCGAGCACGTCCTCCAGGAGCTCGGCGCGGGCCTCGAGCAGGGACGCGATCTGCTGGGGCCGCAGCCGGCCGAGGCTGAGCCAGCGAAGGCGCCTGACGAAGCGCGGTATCGCGGGCTGGAGGAGCTGGTTGCTGAGCAGGTGGTCCGCGATCACGTCCTCCTCCGCCACCCCCAGCGTGAGCAGCAGCACGGCCATGGTGAAGCCGGTCCGGTCCTTGCCCGCGGTGCAGTGCACCAGCGCCGGGAGGTTGGCGGGGTCGGCGAGGCAGCGCAGCAGCGCCCCCACGGCCCCGGCGCACTGGAACGCGAACGCGGTGTACTGCTGGCGGAGCAGCGTCGCGGCGTCGAGCGAGGGACCACGCACCACCAGCCAGGCCAGCTGACGCAGGGCCGAGCCTTGCATCGTGCTGTCGCTCATCGGCAGGTGGACCTGTCGCAGACGCGCGCCCGGCGGCAGGCGATCCGGTCGCCGGGCCCGCTCCTGCGCCGCGCGCAGGTCGACGATGGTTCGCAGGCCGAGGCGATCGACGACCCGGAGGTCGGCGTCGGTGAGGTGAGCCAGCTCGTCGGAGCGAAAGAGCAGGCCGCGCCGCACCTGCCGGCCGCCGGCGGCGGCGAGCCCGCCCACGTCACGGAAGTTCACCGCGCCCTGGAGCGCGACGAGTCGATCGGCTGTCATCCGAGCGGCTCGTTCACTCAGGCGAGCTTCGAGGCAGCGTTGACGATCACGGGCAGCCTGGACCTCCACTCGGCCCACGTCTTCGGGTCTGTCACCAGCTCGCAGATGAAGTGCGCGACGTTGGCCATGGTCGTGCGGCCGGGCGCGAAGAGGCTGTCCACCAGGCCCTGGTGCAGCGAGTACTCCGAGACCTCGCCCTCGAGGAGCGAGTCCGGTCGGAGCACCACCCACTGCACGAAGGCGTGGTCCGGGCGGATCTCCTCGAGGAGGAAGTCCGCGGCTCGCTGGTTGTCCTGGGCCGGAGGGACCACGCCGCGGAGCAGCCAGAGGAGCGCCCTCTCGAGAGAGCCCCGGCGCGGGTCGAGGCCCCGCGGGCGATGGACGGAGACGCTGCTCATCAGGATGAGCTTGACCGGCGCTCGGGGCTCGAGCGCTGCGATCCCCCGGCACAGGCGCGTCGTCGCTCGGGTCACCAGGTCGCGCGGCGGCCCGAAGACGCCCTTGAGGCTGATCACGTGGCCGAGGCAGGAGACGACGGCATCGCAGCCGTCGAGGTGGCGTCGCAGCTCGTCGTCGGGGAGCGACAGCAGGCTGGCCTCGATCACCGTCAGGTCGGGGTTCCCCGCGACCTCGGGCGGGAGCTTCCCGCCCGACCGCACGATGGCGCGAACGCTGACGCCGCGGTCCAGGAGCTGCTGCAACGCGCGCCGGCCTGTACGTCCGGTGCCGCCGACGAGGAGCACGGTCTGCTTGCCACTCTTGCCGCTCTTGTCCATCAGTGCTCCTGGTTCGTCTGCCCAGCTCCGTCAGACCATCACCGGCGCACGATGTTTGTATCACCTCGCGCGCCGGTTTGCCCGAACGCCTTCCACCGGGTGGCCAGCGCTCAGCTGAGCCAGATGGCGGCCTCAGCGACGGTCGGGCGGGGCTTGCCAGGGGGCACGGCAGCGGGAACGCCGTGAGGGCGCAGCCGTTGACCTCGCAGGCGCCCGGGCGCTGCGCGGTCGCTCGAGGCGCCCGGATCCGCTCACTCCGACTGCGTCACCGACCGTCGACGTTGACCGGTGACCGCGGAGCTCCGGGACTGCAGGAACTCGAGGAGCCGCTGCAGGTCGGGCTCGCGCAGGCTCCCGGCGTAGGCGGGCATGTTGTTGCCGCCGGCGAGGATGCGGGTCTCCAGCTGAGCCCGACGGAGACGGAGGCCGACCCGGTCGAGGACAGGTCCGCGCACGCCGCCCTGTCCAGCCACCTGGTGGCAGTACTCGCAGCCCTTGTGGAAGAAGAGGCGCGCGCGTCGGCGACGGGGCCTCGCTCCGCACCGACGACGGCGGCCGAGAGGGGCCTGGCCTCGAAGCGCGGCGACCAGGGCGCCCGCTTCCCGAGCCAGCCGAAGCCGGCGATGATCACGAAGCGCTGAAGCAGCGAGCCGAGCCGCAGGCGGGCGGTCAGCCGGTCGCGCCGCGGCGTCGCGGTGTCCCGTCCCTCTGCGTCGTCGCCGTCCGCGCCCATCCTCACCGTCGCTCGTCACGCCCGCGAAGCAGCCGAGCGCGGCCACCTCGATCTTGCTGGCGTCGCTCGTCACGCCCGCGAAGCCGCCGAGCCAGAGGATGACGTGATTCCGGACCGCAGCCACCTCGATCTTGCTGGCAGCGAGCGGCGGACGTCCCATGCTTTCAAGAACAAGGAGGACGAAGCATGCGCGGCATCCAGAGCATCGGGCTGGCGGCGCTCATCACCTTGACCCTGAGCGGCTGGGATGGTCTCGCGGTCGCCCAGCCCTGCGGTGCAGGTCGAGGAATGTGCGGGGGACGCGGCGGGGCGATCTATGACCCGACCACGGTGACGACCGTGAGCGGCAAGGTCTCCGAGGTGACGAGGTACGAGATGGGCGGCCGTCTGGGCCCGGGCGTTCATCTGACCCTCGAGACCGAAAAACAGACCCTCGACGTGCACCTCGGGCCGGCCAGGTACGTCGACGAGCAGACCCCGAAGATCAACGTCGGCGACCACGTCACGATCACGGGCTCCCGGATCACGCTTCAGGGCAAGCCCGCGCTGATCGCGGCCGAGGTCAAAGAGAACGGCGCGACCCTCAAGCTCCGCGACGTCAAGACGGGTGTGCCGCAGTGGAGTGGAGGTGGGGGCAGAGGTCGAGGGCGTGGACCTGCGGGCCGCTGAGGTCATCATTCAGGGCGCGAGCCTGGGTCCTTCTCGCTGGCGGGTCCTGACCCACGGTCTCTCGCCACGATCACGGCCTCAGCCTGTCGAGTCGCAGCTCGTCGCGCTCCTCGCGCGCGTGCTTCAAGCTCACCCACCGCGACATGGGCCCGCGCGTTCGCTACCTCGGACCCGAGGTGCCGAGCGAGGCGTTCCTCTGGCAGGACCCGGTTCCGGCCGTGGACCACGAGCTGGCCGGCGCCGACGACATCCGGGCGCTCAAGGCCAAGATCCTCGCGTCGGGGCTGTCGGTCTCGGAGCTGGTCTACACGGCGTGGTCCTCGGCCTCGACCTTCCGGGGCTCGGACAAGCGCGGCGGGGCCAACGGTTCGCGCATCCGCCTGGCACCGCAGAATGACTGGGAGGTCAACCAGCCGACGCAGCTCGCCAAGGTGCTGGCCGCGCTCGAGCGCGTCCAGAAGGAGTTCAACGCGACCGCCGGCGGCAAGAAGATCTCGCTCGCCGATCTCATCGTGCTCGGCGGGTGCGCGGCGGTCGAGCAGGCCGCCAAGAACGCCGGCGTCGACGTGGAGGTGCCGTTCGCGCCCGGGCGCATGGACGCGACCCAGGCGCAAACCGACGTAGAGTCCTTCGCCGTGCTGGAGCCGATCGGCGACGGCTTCCGCAACTACCTCAAGGCGGGGCTCGTGGTACGCGCCGAGGAGCTGCTCGTGGACCGCGCGCAGCTCCTCAGGCTGAGCGCCCCGGAGATGACCGTCCTCGTCGGCGGCATGCGCGCGCTCGGCGCGACCTTCGTCAGCGCGCCGCACGGCGTGCTGACAAAGCGTCCGCAGACGTTGACCAACGACTTCTTCGTCAATCTGCTCGACATGGGTACAGAGTGGAAGGCGACCTCGGAGGCCGAGGACGTGTTCGAGGGGCGCGACCGCGCCACGGGCGAGAAGAAGTGGACCGGCACCCGGGTCGATCTGGTCTTCGGCTCGAACGCGCAGCTCCGCGCCGTAGCCGAGGTCTACGCGAGCGACGATGCCAAGGAGAAGTTCGTGCGCGACTTCGTCGCCGCGTGGAACAAGGTGATGAACCTCGACCGCTTCGACCTGTGCTGAGCGAGGTGGCGCGAGTAGGACCTCGAGATTCGTGTCAGGCTCTTCGTACAACGCTCCACTGCGGAGCAGAAGGCAAGGGAGAATCAATCATGGAAGAGAAGATTGTCGTCATGCCGCGCATCGGGGACAAGGCACCCGAGTTTACTGCCACCACGACTCAAGGGCCCATCAACTTCCCCAAGGACTTCGAGGGGAGCTGGGTGATCCTCTTCAGCCACCCGGCGGACTTCACCCCGGTGTGTACCTCCGAGTT
>JAKLHH010000177.1 GCA_022710245.1 Myxococcota bacterium | reverse complement strand
CGGCCAGGTTCACCAGGTGATTGATCCGCTCGACCGGCGTGCCGGTGCGCGCCAGGTCCTCCAGCACCTCCACCGTCTTCTCCCAGTTGCCCCGGTGCTGGTAGTACATCATGCAGCGGCCGAGCGCCTCGCGGTCGTCGGGGAACTCGTCGAGGAGCTGCTGCAGCACGACCATCGACTGCTCCTCCTCGCCGATCCGCTCCTCCAGGATCTCCGAGCGCTGCAGCAGCGCGCGGCGCCGCGTCGGCGGGTCGTCCGCCGCGGACTCCGCCAGCGACGCCAGGTAGCCCTCGGCCTCGCGCCAGCGCTCCTGCGCCAGGCAGAGGCTGGAGATCTCCTGCAGCGCCTTGCGGTGGGTCGGGTCGACGGTGAGGAGCTCGCGCAGCACCTCGATCGCCGCCGAGGCATCGATCAGGCTGTCGCGGTAGAGCGCGGCCAGCTCGAGCTGGAGCGGGATGCGGGTCGGCGGGTCGAGCGCCTCCATGCGGCGCAGGTAGAGCTTGACCAGCGAGCTCCACTCCTCGGAGGCGGCCAGGATCGCCGCCAGCCGACCGAACGCCGCCGCGTTCTTCGGGTCCTTGAAGAAGACCCGCTCGAACGCCGATCGCGCGCGGGCCTCGTCGCCGAAGCGGTCGAGGAGGACGTTGCCGGCGCGGACCAGCGCTGCCTGCGAGGCGTCGGTGGAGGCCGCCAGGTCCCCCTCGCGGAGCAGGAGCTCGGCAGCCTCGGCCCACTCGCCGATCTGCTCGTCGATCCGCCGCAGCATCCGGATCAGCGGGAGGTAGTCCGGCGCGCGCGCCCGCGCCGCGCGCAGGATCTCGCTCGCCTCTCCCGGCTCGCCCCAGGTGACCAGCACCACCGCGGCGCGCACGCTCAGCGCCGCGACCAGGTCGCCGCTGGCGCCCGCCTGGATCTGCTTCAGGGCCAGGGAGACCAGGCTCTGCTGCTCGGCGCGGCCGTAGGCGAGCGCGTCGAGCGCGAAGAGCGCGCCCGGGTCCTTCGGCTCACCCTCGAGGATGCGCTCGTAGATCGGCGCCGGATCCCACTTCTCCGAGAGGTGCACCTCGACGATGCTCGCCCACTCCTTCAGCGCGGCGACCGCCGCGTCGCGGTCGCGCGCGGTGCCGGCGATGCGGGCGAGGAGCCCGGCGAGCCGCTCCCACTTGCCCGTGCGACGGAGCAGCGAGGCGAGGGAGCGCAGCGCGTCGGGCTGGTCCTCGATGATCTGCAGCGCCGACTCGAACGCCGCGGCGGCGCCGGTCGGATCGTTGGCCGGCCCGTCGAAGAGCGCGCCGAGCCGCAGGTAGGCGCGGACGCGCAGCACCGGGTTCGTGGTCCCCTCGGCCTCGCGCAGGTAGTGCGACTCCAGGGCGCCGCGATCGAGCGCCGAGAGGTAGAGCCGCTCGAGGCCCTGCCGCGCCGGCGCGTTCCCGGGGTCGAGCTCGAGCGCGCGGTTGTAGAAGCGCTCGGACTGCACGCGATCCTGCAGCTGCTCCTCGCAGACCTCGCCGGCGAAGCAGAGGATCGCCGCCGCCCGGACCGGCTCGCGGACGCGCTCGGCGTTGGTGCTGTACATCTGCACCAGGCGCTCCCACTGCTGCGCGGCGCGGAGGAGCTCCTGCAGCGCGGCGAGGGCCGGCGTGTAGCTCGCGTCCACCGCGAGCGCCTGCTCCAGCGCGACGCGGGCCTCCTCGAGGTCGCCGAGCTTGTCCTGGCAGAGCTGCCCGATCTGCACCAGCAGCGGCGCCTGGTCCGGGCCGAGCGGCGTCACCGTCAGCTCGTGGCGGAGCGCGGCGACCAGATCCTGCCAGCGGCCGGTCCGCTCGAAGATCGCCTTCAGCCGCTCGACGGTCGGGCGGTCGCCTGGCTCGTCCTTGAGGATCGCGCGATAGAGATCGACGGCCTCCTCCAGGTGACGCAGCGGTCCCTCGAGGAGCTCGCCCACGCGCCGGCGCAGCTCGGTGCGCTCGCGCGGGTCCTCGGTGACCGCGGCCCAGGTCTCCAGCGTGCGGCGCAGGTCGTCGACGCGCCCGGCGGCCTCGTAGAGGCGGGCGAGGTCGATCAGCACCTCGCGATCGCCGGGGCTCTGCTGCTGCAGCTTCTCCAGGCTGGCGATGGCCCGCTCGCGGCTCTTCAGCATCTCCTCGTAGAGCCGCGCCGACTCGCGCAGCAGCCCCACCGCGAGCCCCGGGTCACGGGTCGCCGCGGCCTCGCGCTCGAGGAGCTCGGCGAGCGACTCCCACTGAGCGCCCTGCAGGTAGATGCGGTGCAGCGCGCGGAAGGCCTCGGGGAGCCCGGGCACCATGCGGTAGGCGCGATCGTAGAGGTCGATGGCGCGGGGCAGGTCCTGCAGCTTCTGCTCGCAGAGCGCCGCGGCGCGCACGTACCCGTCGGCCCGCCGCGTCAGCTCCTTGGCACGCTCGGCGCGGAGCAGCGAGAGGTCGAGGAGCTCCTCCCAGCGCTCGAAGCGCTCGAGGAGGTTGGCGAGGGAGCGCATCGCGGCCTCGTGGCCGGGCTGCTCCTTCAGCGCCTCGCGGTAGGCCTTCACCGCCTCGCCGGGCTGCTGCAGCCAGTCCTCGTAGACCTGGCCGAGGCGGAAGCAGAGCGCGGCGCGGTCCGAGGGATCGCGGACCAGGCGCAGCTGCCGCCCGAGGGCGGTCGCGAGATCCTCGTGCCGGCCGGTGCGCGCGTAGATGGCGGTGAGCGCCTGCAGCGGCAGCGGGTCGGTGGGCCGGAGCGCCGCCGCCGTCTCCAGCAGCGAGGTGGCGCGCTCGTCGTCTTGCAGGTGCAGCTCGCTGACCCGCGCGGCGCGGTAGAGATCCGCGAAGCGCTCCTCGGGCTCGTGCTCACGGCCCGCCTCGCGGGCGAGGAGCTCGGCGAGCTCCTGCCAGCGGCCGTGCGCGAGGTAGAGGCGGCGCAGGGAGACCGCCGCGGCCTCGTTCGTCGCGTCGAGGGCCAGCGCCTGCGTGTAGAGGTCCTCGGCCTCGGCGTCGTCGTGCGTGCGAAACTCGCAGATCGCCGCCATCTCCACCATCAGCCGCGAGCGCTCGGAGGCCTCCGCGGTGATGTTGACCAGGCTTCGCAGCACGCCGAGGAGCTCCGCCCAGCGCTCGCCGCGCAGGTAGATGCCTCGCAGGAGCTCGATGGCGCGCCGGCTGCGCGGCGCCAGCGTGATCGCCTGGTGCAGCTTCTTCTCCGCCGCCCCGAGGTCGCTGAGGCGCTCGGCGAGGACCTCGCCCATCTGCGTCAGGTGGTCGGCGCGCAGCTGCGCGTCGGCGGTGACCGAGACCTCCTGCTCGTAGATCTGCAGGTAGTCGGTCCAGCGGTCAGCGGCCGCGTAGAGGCGGCGCAGCGCCCGCGCGGCCGGGACCAGCGTGGCGTCCTCGCCGAAGGCGGCCTCGTAGCGCGCGAGCGCGCGAGCCGGCTCCTGAAAGACGAGCTCGTCGAGGTGGCCGAGCTCGAACAGCAGCACGGCGCGGCGGTGGCGATCGGTGGGCGGGAGCGCCTTCAGCTCCTCCTCGTAGAAGGAGGCCAGCGTCGGAAAGAGCCCCTCTCCGTCGTCGGAGAAGGGGTCCACCTCGGCCGGCGCCGCGCGCGGGACCTTGCGCGTCCCGGGCTCCCCGGCCGCGGGTGCGGCGGGCACGGGCCGCGGCGGGGGCCGCGGCGGAGCCTGCAGCGTGCGACCCTCGTCCTCGTCGTCGTCGCTGACCGCCGGGCGGCCCGGCAGCGTGCGCGCGTCCGCGATGGCGGCTGAGCCGCGTGGGGCGGTATGGAGGTCGCCCTGCTCGCGTCCTGCGGACGCTCCGCGCTGAAGCGCGAAGTCCCCTGCCCCCGGAGCTTCGCTCCTTCGCCCAATCCCTCCGCCACCGGGGACTTCCTCGGCTGGGACCGCCGGGCGCGAGCCGCCGCGCGGGTCGTCCGGGCGAGGCCGCGAGCGGGGAGCCGCGCGACGCAGCCCCGGAGCGCCAGGAGGTGCAGCGGGCGGCGGCGGCGGCCCACCGACGGGCGGGGTCGGAGAGGTCGGAGGGCGCGGTCGGAACGGCGGCGGCGAGCCCCCCTCGGGCGCCCGGTCCTCGCGTCCGGGCGGGACGCTCCGGGACGGGGCAGCGGGCGCGCCCTGGGCCTTCACCTCCCGGGTGGGCGGGCGACGGATGGGGGGAGGGGGCGGCGGCACGGGCTTCTTGATCTCGTCGCTCACGCTGGGCTCCTCCGAGAGCGAGCGGCGCGCGCCGCTCGGTTCAGCAAACGGACGCGTTGACTGCGTCCCTCGTCAACGCGGCTGAAGGACTACAGCAGATAGAGCCAGCTGCATTTCTTCAGCGACGCGTTCATCGGACGTCTTGGCACCTGGCGTCAGGCACCGCGGTCAGAAGCAGAAGACCATCCCGGTGTTGAGGTCGAGGTTGGCGGCGAAGGTCGGCACCAGGATGAGCGCGTTCAGCTCCGCCTGGATCCCCACGCTCGGGTGGAACATGTAGCGCAGCCCGCCGCCGATCCCGAGCACGCCGGGCCCGGCGACCCGGCTGTCGACGATGTTGTTCGAGGTGGGATCGGGGACCACGTTGCCGGCCGAGTCGGTCATGTCCTGGTTGCGGTCGTAGTCCCCGAGCGGGATGCGGTGGCGGATGTTGCCGCCGCCGCCGCCGAAGCTGAAGTAGCCGCGCAGCGCGCCCTCGCCGAAGAAGACCTTGGCCCGCAGCATGGCGAGGCCGCTGATCGACCCCTTGATCTGATCACGGACACCCTCGATCGCCGTGTTGGCCAGCGCGTTGACGACCTGGATGCGGCCGAGGACGGAGATCTGCCAGCGCTCGTTGATCGCCACGGCGATCTCCGGCGCGAGGTGGAAGGCCGCGAGCGCGAAGCCCGGGCCCACCTCGATCGCCTCCAGGTTCCCGTCGGGCTTCAGCATCGGCCAGTCGTGCTCGCTCTTGCCGCCGTAGACCAGCCCCACGCCCGTGCCGATCATCACCCCCAGGCTGAAGCGCTTCAGCTTCGACCTCGGCGGCTTCGGGGGCTCCACCTTGCCGCCGTCGCCGCTGCCCGCGCGGACGGAGATGACGTTGGGGCTGTTCGCGCTGCCGTGCCCGGCGAGGCGCTTGCCGGACTCGTCCTCCGCGGCGACGTAGTAGAGCACCGAGCGACCCGCGACGCGCTCCGCCGGGATGACGCCGGCGAAGATCCCGGGCTTCACCTCCTCCATCGGCACCGACTCGAAGTCCGACGAGCCCGCGCCGCGGAAGTAGAGGGTCACCTTCTTCGCGCCCACGTCCTCGCCCACCTTCGCCCGCACCCGGACCGAGTGGCCGGCCGCCGCCTCGTCGAGCGGCGTGTGCTGGAAGCCGCCCCCCTCGGGCGCCGGCTCGGGGCCGAGGTTGTCGTGGGCGCTCTTGAACATCTCCTCCAGGACCGGCGTCGAGCGCGAGGGGTCCAGCGAGGCCGTGCGGTCGACGCGGAGCGCCTCGGTGAAGTACTTGACCGCCGTCGCTCGATCGTTGAGCCCGGCGCCGTAGACCACGCCGAGGTTCAGATAGACGGTGACCAGCGTCGGCCCCTTGGCGACCCCGGCGCCCTTGGCGACGCTCAGCGCCTCGAGCAGGATCGTCTTGGCGGACTCGAACTCGAGCCCGTCGTACTCGTCCATCGCCTTCTTGTTGAGGAGCTTCATGCGCGCCAGGGCCGCCTGGCGCACCTGGGCGTGAGCCTCCAGGGGGACCGCGACGACCAGCGCCAGGGCAATGCCCATCCAGCGTGCGAGACGCAAGGTGCTCGCCTCCCTACTGCTTCGTGATGAAGAACTCGACGCGGCGGTTCTGGGCTCGGCCCGCGCGGGTCCGGTTGTCGGCGATCGGCTTGTTCTTGCCGTACCCCACGGACTCCATGCGGTCGGAGCTGATCCCACGCCCGATCAGGTAGGTCCGCACCGAGGCCGCGCGCCCCTGCGAGAGCTTCATGTTGTGGGCGTCGTTGCCGCGGCTATCCGTGTGCCCCTCGATACGCACGTGGATCGACGCACGGTCCTTGAGAGCCTGCGCGACGTCGTTCAGCAACGGGAACGAACGGGGCAGGATGACGGTCTTGTCGGTGGCGAAGTAGACCATCTGCTTGAGCTCGATCTTCTGATCGGTCACCACGACCAGCTTGTACTTGACCGGACAGCCCTCGCTCTCCGGCGGACCTGGCTCGTTCGGGCACTTGTCCTTGAGGTCGGCGATGGTGTCGCTGTCGTTGTCCGGGTCGGGGCAGCCGTCCTCGTCCTTGTAGCCGTCGACGTCCTCGGGCTCGGTCGGGCAGGCGTCCTTGGCGTCGGCGAGGCCGTCGTTGTCGTTGTCCGGATCGGGGCAGCCGTCCTCGTCCTGGAAGCTGTCCTTGTCCTCGGGCTCGTTCGGGCAGCGGTCCACCTTGTCGGGGATGCCGTCGCCGTCGTTGTCGAGGTCGGGGCAGCCGTCCTCGTCCTGGAAGCCGTCGAAGTCCTCGGGCTCGGTCGGACACTTGTCGACGTCGTCGTAGATCTTGTCCCCGTCGGTGTCCTTGCGCACGGCGACCGCCTTCGGCGCGCACCGGTCGGGCGGCGAGTGATCGTAGGCGAGCTGCGCGTTCTCGGTGGCGACCTTGAGGTGCTCGCGGGCCGGGACCCAGTTGCCGTTGTCCAGCTCGTCGCGGGTGCGCTGCAGGTGCGACTCGGCGAAGGCGAGCTCCTTGGGAGCGCAGACGTAGGCGCCGTTCTTCCGGGCCGAGGCGATCTTGGTGGCGACACCGTCGGCGACGCCGCGGGTCTCCTGACCGATGCAGGCCGCGAGCGGGAGGGTGCCGAGGAGGAGGAGGGCGCGTGCGCTCACGGCTTGCCCCCTTGCTTGCCCTTCAGATCGGGCGGGGTCTCGTCGGTGGTGGAGGTGGGCGCGCGCTGCGCCTTCTCGGCCGCCAGGCGCCTCGCCTCCGTGGCCATCTTCAGCGCCTTGTCCCCATACCCGTTGGCGACCTGGTAGTCCGCGTAGGCGGCCTTCTCCCGCGCCATCTGCAGGTACTCCACGGCAGACCAGTACTCGTACGGGCTGAGCTTCTCGGCGCCAGCGGCCTTGGCCTCCGCCACTGCACGGGTGGCCTTGCGGGCCACCGTGTTGAGGTAGTCCACCGGGCCGCAGCCGAGCAGCGCGGCCATCCCGAAGGCCAGCAAGAGCAACCGCATGTCGTTGGCTCCTCGCGGATCGCGCGTTCCGGGCCCACGCTAGCAGAGGGGCCCTGGGCAGTCAACAATTGCCAGCAGCAGAACAGAAGCATTACGGACGCTTCTCCGTCGCTGGCCGGGCCGCGGTTGTGGCCGCGCTGGTGGCGATGGCGCGCCTCGGTCGCGGCGGGGGACCGGACCGCGGCACCGAGCGATGAAGCGCACGAGGCCGGCAGCGAGCTCGCGGCGCCGCCAGCGGCCCCCGGCCTTGCGATGCCCCAGGAGGCAGCTGTCGTGGCTGTCGTGGCTGTCGTGGCTGTCGTGGCTGTCGTGGCTGTCGTGGCTGTCTCGTGGCTGGCCGCGTCGGCCACGCCTCCCGCCGGCACGAGGGGGCCGGCGGGGGCGTACGGCCGGCCTCGCCCCCGGGCGGAGCCCGCGCCGTGCGAAGCTTCACTTGCGGCTGCCCTCGAGTTGTTATATGAAACTGGCCCCGAGGCAGTGCCTCGACGCCATGTGACTCAATTGTTGGTCGCGGCAGCTATGCACGCCGCTCCAATCACCGCAGGACTGCCGCGGAGGAACCGTGAATCAGCTCGTCGCCTACCTGCTCGAGAACCTGATCCTTGACTTCCAGGGTGATCTGACCCTGGACATGGTCCGTGACTTCCTGCGAGAGGATGACAGCCGGGAGTCCAAGGCGCTCCTCGCCAAGCTCGTCGAGGACCGCGGGGTCAATGAGATGCTGATCTGCATCGCCGACTGTCTGCGCGAGAACCTGAGCACCGGGATCCGGCACGACGAGGTGAAGGATCAGCTGCGGATGTACTCCGAGTCTTGAGCCACCGCGCCCTCCTCGTCGCCCTCGTCTCAGCTCTCTCAGCGCCGGGCCTGCTCGCCTGCACCTATGACGGGGAGGACCTGCTGCCGCCGCCCGCGGCCACCTTCACGGTCGTCTCCTCGGTGCCGGCGCCAGCGACGGTCGGGGTCCCTCGCTCGCTGCCGATCGACGTGGTCTTCAACGCCACCCCCGACGCTGCCTCGGTCTCGGACCTGGTCTTCAGGGTCTTCTCGGGGCTGATCGAGGGGACGGGGACAGTGAAGGTGGACCTCCTCGCGCGCCGGCTCCGGCTGACGCCGTTCGACCCGCTGCGGCCGGGCCTGCGGCACCAGGTCTACCTCGCCTCCGGGGTTCGCGGCCTCAGCGGCGCCAGGCTCGCGCACACGCTGGTCTTCGACTTCACCACCGGCGAGGAGCTGGGCACCCCGCCCGCGCCGCCCGCGCCGAGCACGGTGAGCTCGCTGCAGCCCCTCTGGGACGCGCGCTGCGCGTCGTGTCACGGCGGCGCCGCGCCCCGGGCCGGGCTCGACCTCTCCTCGCCGACCACCGCGCTGCGGGATCTGAGCAGCGCCGCGGTGAGCGCCGACCTCCTGCGCGTCAAGGCAGGGGACCACGCGCGAAGCGCGCTGATGCTGAAGCTCCTCGGTGAGGGCGCGCTCGGCCTGCGGATGCCGCCGGACGCGCCGCTCGCGGCCGACCAGCTGCAGCAGATCGCCGACTGGATCGACGCGGGCGCGCGCTGAGGGGAGACGGACCGCAGCGCGTTGGCGGTCTCCGCGAGGGATGTGATAGAGTACCCCGCGAACCCGCTGAATTAGGCTCGGAGGCCTGCATGAAAGTTGAGCAGGGCAAGAAGATCAAGATGGAGTACGAGCTCGGAGTCGCCGACGGCGCCACCATCGAGTCCTCGGCCAAGCGCGGCCCGCTCGAGTACATCCACGGCGGCGGCAAGATGCTCCCGGGCCTCGAGAAGCGCATCGAGGGGCTCGGCGTCGGTGACGAGAAGGAGGGGGTGATCCCGGCGGCGGAGGCCTACGGGACCGAGGACTCGCTCCCGACCATGGACATCCCTCGCTCGAACTTCCCCGCCTCGGAGGAGCTGAAGGCGGGCAAGCCCTTCGAGGCGAAGGACGCCCAGGGCAACCCGATCCGCTTCAAGATCGTCGAGGTGCACCCCGACAAGGTCACGGTGCGCCTTGACCACCCGCTGGCGGGCAAGGACATCCGCTTCAAGGTCAAGATCCTCGAGATCATCGAGCCCAACTGAGCCAGGCCCGAGGTCGCTCCCCGGGGCGACCTTCAGCAGCGCGAGGGCGCTCCTTCAGTCCCGGCGCCGCGAGAGCGGCCAGGCGACCACGCCCGCCAGGACCAGCACCAGCACCAGCCCCGCCACGTGGACAGGCCGCCACCAGCGCGACGACGGCGCCGGTCCCGCGACCACCAGCACGGCACGGGCGGACTGCAGAGGCGCGTAGGCGGCGGGGAGCGGCCCCAGCCACGCGTGCCCTGGACCGCTCTCGGCGCCCAGACGCCCCAGCTCCGCGCCAGCCAGGTGGGGCGCGAGCTGCAGCCCGTTCGCGTCCACCAGGTTGACCGTCACGCCCGCCTCCGACGCGGGGAGCAGCCGGGTGGTGACCTCGGCGCGCACGCGTCCGACCAGGAGACCGGCGAGCTTGCCGCGAACCTGGAGCGGCGCCGCGGCGACCAGCGCGGCTCCGCCCCGCGCCGGACGCATCATCACCACCGCGGGTCGTTGCGAGGCCTGGGCCAGCTCGGGGATGGTCTCGGCGCCAGGCTGGCCGGCAGGCCCGACGGCGAGCAGGACCTGACCGGCCACGGTGACGACCTGGTAACGCTCGAGCTCGCGATCCTCGGCGAGCCGGTGCTCGAGGTGCGCGACCACGGTCTTCTCCGCGGCAGGCCCGAGCGGGCCCTCGGGGAGCTGGCCGAGCAGGGCGGAGAGCTCGGCGGAGCGGTCGCGGGCCACCCGCGTCCAGCGCTCCACGAGGGCGTCCAGCACCTCCGCCCGGGAGCGCGCCTCCGCCTCGAGCAGCGGCCAGGGATCCGGCGCGCCCCGCGCGGAGCGGAGCGCGACCACGGCCGGCACCACCGCGAACAGGGAGAGGAGGCTGAAGTGGACCGCC
>JAKLHH010000176.1 GCA_022710245.1 Myxococcota bacterium | reverse complement strand
GTCGCCTCGAGCAGGGGCCGGCGGCCGCGGGCAGCGGACGGTACCCCCTCCTCGCCACGCTCCCGGCGCTCTTCCCGGAGTGGCTCGGCGACCGCTCCTTCCTCGAGGTGCACGGGCTGCGCTTCCCCTACGTGACCGGCGCGATGGCGAACGGCATCGCCAGCACGCGCATGGTGATCGAGGCAGCGCGCGCCGGGATGCTGGGGATCTTCGGGGCGGGCGGGCTCTCGCTGGCGCAGGTGGAGGCGGCGCTGGTGGAGCTGCGCGGGGCGCTGGAGAAGGACGGCCTCCCCTGGGGGTCGAACCTGATCCACTCGCCGCTCGAGCCGGCGCTCGAGGAGGCCGTGGTGGACCTCTACCTCCGCCACGACGTGCGCCGCGCCTCGGCCTCGGCCTACATGAGCCTGACGCTGCCGCTCGTGCGCTTCGCCGCGAGCGGCCTCAGCGTGGATCCCTCGGGCCAGGTCCGGCGCCGCCGCTACCTCCTGGCCAAGGTCTCGCGCCCCGAGGTGGCGCGCCTCTTCCTCTCGCCGCCGCCGGCGGCGATGCTGGACGCGCTGGTGACGGCCGGCCAGCTGCGCCCCGAGGAGGCGGCGCTCGCGCGGCGCCTGCCGCTCTGCGAGGACCTCACCGCCGAGGCCGACTCCGGCGGACACACGGACAACCGCCCGCTCTCGGTGCTGCTGCCGGCGATGCTGCAGCTGCGCGACGAGCTCGCGCTTCATCGCGGAGCCTCCGCAGGAGGCGAGCACGGCGAGCTCGCGGCGGTCCAAGGCCACGCGCGGCCGATCCGGATCGGCGCCGCCGGAGGGCTGGGGACGCCGGCCGCGGTGGCGGCGGCCTTCGCGATGGGCGCGGCCTACGTGAAGACCGGCTCGGTCAACCAGGCCGCCGTCGAGTCGGGCCTCTCCGAGGAGGGCAAGCAGCTCCTCGCCGCGGCGAGCTTCGCCGACGTGACGATGGCGCCCTCGCCCGACATGTTCGAGCTCGGCGTGAAGGTGCAGGTGCTCAGGCGCGGCACGCTCTTCGCCCAGCGCGCGGCGCGGCTCCACGAGCTCTACACCCGCCACGGCGGCCTCGAGGAGCTCCCCGCCGCGGAGCGGGCCCGCCTCGAGGAGGAGATCTTCCGCGCCCCGCTCGAGCAGATCTGGGCTGAGACGCGCGCCTACTTCGCGGCGCGGCGTCCCGCCGAGGTGGAGCGCGCGGAGCGCGAGCCCAGGCACCGCATGGCGCTCGTCTTCCGCTGGTACCTCGGCAACGCCAGCCGCTGGGCCGTCGCTGGCGAGCCGTCGCGGCGGCTCGACTACCAGATCTGGTGCGGGCCCGCGATGGGGGGCTTCAACGCCTGGACCGCCGGCAGCTTCCTCGGCGAGCCGCGCAGGCGTGGCGTGGTCCAGATCGCCCTCAACCTCCTCGAGGGCGCCGCCGTGATCACCCGCGCGCAGCAGCTCCGCTCTCACGGCGTGGCTGTGCCGGCGGGCGCGTTCCAGTTCCGTCCGCGGCCGCTGAGCTGCGGAGCGTGAGAGCATGAGAGGGTCAGGCCATGTCTGAGCACGCGTCGTCGTCACGACCGCCGCTGGCCGTCGTCGGCATCAGCGCCCTGTTCCCCGGGTCGACGGAGGTGACCGGCTTCTGGCGAGACATCCTCGCGGGCCGCGATCTGATCACCGAGGTGCCGCCGAGCTACTGGCTGGTCGACGACTACTACAGCCCCGACCCGGCGGCCCCCGATCGGACCTACTGCCGCCGCGGCGCCTTCCTCTCCCCGGTCCCCTTCGACCCCCTCGAGTTCGGCCTCCCGCCGGCGCTGCTCCCCACCACCGACACCAGCCAGATCCTCGCGCTGGTCGCGGCGAAGCAGGTGCTGGAGGCCGCGACGCGGACCCAGTTCGCCAGCCTCGACCGCAGCCGCGCGAGCGTCATCCTCGGCGTGGCGGCCGGCCTCGAGCTGGTCGGCGAGATGGCGAGCCGCCTGCAGCGGCCGGTCTGGGTCAAGGCGCTGCGCGAGAGCGGGCTCCCCGAGGCGGAGGTGCAGGCGATCTGCGAGCGGATCGCCGCCCACTACGTGCCCTGGAAGGAGAGCACCTTCCCCGGGCTCCTCGGCAACGTGGTGGCCGGGCGCATCGCCAACCGCTTCGACCTCGGCGGCACCAACTGCACGACCGACGCGGCCTGCGCCAGCTCGTTCTCGGCGCTGGCGATGGCGGCGAACGAGCTCTACCTGGGCGACTCCGACCTGGTGATCGCCGGCGGCGTGGACACCACCAACGACCCCTTCATCTACCTCTGCTTCAGCAAGACCCCGGCGCTCTCCCCGAGCGGCGACTGCCGGCCCTTCTCGGCGAAGGCCGACGGCACCATGCTCGGCGAGGGGATCGGGATGGTGGCGCTCCGCCGGCTGGAGGACGCCGAGCGCGACGGCAACCAGATCTACGCGCTGATCCGGGGCATCGGCACCTCCTCCGACGGGCGTGCGAAGAGCGTCTACGCGCCGCGCCCCGAGGGGCAGCTGCAGGCGCTCGAGCGCGCGTACCGCGCCGCTGGCTACAGCTCCGCGACGGTGGAGCTGGTCGAGGCGCACGGCACCGGCACCACCGCCGGAGACGTGGCGGAGTTCGAGGCGCTCCGCCGCTGCTTCGACGGCAGCGGCCGCGCGGACCGCCAGTGGTGCGCGCTCGGCTCGATCAAGTCGCAGATCGGCCACACCAAGGCGGCCGCCGGCGCCGCGGGGCTGATCAAGGCGACGCTCGCGCTGCACCAGCGGGCGCTGCCGCCGACCATCAAGGTCGAGCAGCCGGAGCCAGCGCTCGCCATCGACGAGAGCCCCTTCTACCTGAACACGCAGGCCCGCCCGTGGGTGCGGGGGGACGCGCACCCGCGCCGGGCGTCGGTCAGCTCCTTCGGCTTCGGCGGCACGAACTTTCACGTCACCCTCGAGGAGTACCGCGGGCCGCGGCGCGCCCCGCGCCTGCGGACCGCGCCGGCCGAGCTGGTGCTCCTCGGCGCGGAGAGCGCGGCGGCGCTCGCCGAGCTCTGTCAGCGGACCGGCGGCGAGGTGGGGGAGCGGCCGCTCGCCGAGCTGGCGCGCGAGAGCCAGACCCGCTTCGACGCCGGCTTGCCCGCGCGGCTGAGCCTGGTCGCGGCGGACGGCGCCGACCTGCGCGGCAAGCTGATCCGCGCGGCGGAGCTGATCCGGAGCAAGGGCGGCGAGCCCCTGGCGCTCCCGGACGGGACGCGCTTCGCCGTCGGGCTCGAGCCCGGCGGCGTGGCCTTCCTCTTCCCCGGGCAGGGCAGCCAGCAGCTCGGCATGGGCGGCGAGCTCGCGCTCGCCTTCGAGGAGGTCTGCTCCGTCTGGGACGCGCACGGCGCCTCACCGCTCGCCGACGGGCTGCGGCTCTGCGACGTGGTCTTCCCGCGCCCCGCCTTCGGCGAGGCGGCCCGCGCCGAGCAGGAGCGGCGCCTGACCGCGACCGAGTGGGCGCAGCCGGCGCTCGGGGTGGCCAGCCTCGGGTACCTGGCGCTGCTCCGCCGCCTCGGCGTGCAGCCGAGCTGCGCGGGCGGCCACAGCTTCGGCGAGCTGACCGCGCTCTGCGCGGCCGGCGTGCTCTCGCCGTCGGAGCTGGTGAAGGTCGCGCGGCGCCGCGGCGAGCTGATGGCAGCGGCCGCCGCGGTCCCCGGCGCCATGCTCGCGCTCGGCCAGCCGCGAGAGCGTGTGCAGGCGCTGCTCGAGGCCTGGCGGTCGCCGGTCGTGATCGCCAACCACAACAGTCCGCGCCAGGTGGTGCTCGCCGGCGCGACCGCCGCCGTCGACGAGCTCGAGCGCCGCCTCGCGGGCGAGGGGATCGCCGGGCGGCGGCTGCCGGTCGCCACCGCCTTCCACTCGCCCGTGGTCGCCGGCTCGAGCGCGCCCTTCGCCACCTTCCTCGAGGAGGTCGCGGTGGGCCGCGCCGAGGTGCCCGTCTACTCCAACGCGGAGGCGGCGATCTACCCGGCGGACCCCGCCGCGATCCGCCGACTGCTGGCCGAGCAGATCGCCCGTCCGGTCCGCTTCTGCGACGAGCTCGAGGCGATGGTCGCCGCCGGCGCGCGCACCTTCATCGAGGTCGGGCCGGGCAGCGTGCTGAGCGGCCTGGTCGATCAATGTCTCGAGGGGCGCCCTCACCTCGCCGTACCCCTCGATCGGCGAGGGCAGCCTGGCCTGGTCGCGCTCTGGACGGCGCTCGGGCAGCTCTCCGTGCAGGGCGTGCCGCTCGCGTACGACCGGCTCTGGGAGCCGGCGGCGGCCGCGGCCCCCGCGAAGAAGAAGCCGGCGCTCAGCGTCGAGGTGGGAGGCCCGAACCTGGGCAAGCTCTACCCGCCAGCAGGCGGCGCGGCCCAGCTGCCGCCGCCGAACCCGCCACGCGCTGTGGCGGCGGTGACGGTCTTGCCCTCGCCGGCAGCGGCGACAGCCTTGCCCTCGCCGACCGTAGCGCCCCGGCCCCTGCCACAGCCACAGCCCGCGGAGCCGCTCGCGCCTCCCTCGGAGGCGTGGCTCCAGGCCTTCCAGGAGCTGCAGGCGCGCACCGCCGAGACGCACGCCGCCTGTCAGCGCAGCATGGCGGAGAGCCATCAGGCCTTCCTGCGCGCTGCCGAGACCTCCGCGGCGCAGCTCACCGCGCTCCTCGGTCAGCCGGGGCTGACGCGGATGGTGACGCCGGCGCTCGAGCTCGCCGCGCCGCTGCCACCGTCGCAGGTGGCGCAGTCCGTCGCGGCTCCGTCGCAGGTGGCGCAGCCCGTCGCGGCTCTGTCGCCGAGGCCGACGGCGCAGCCCGTCGCATCGCCGGCTCCGTCGCCGAGGCCGACGGCGCAGCCCGTCGCGGCTCCGTCACCGGCCCCGCGGCCGGGCGAGCGCGACCTGAAGACCCTCCTCCTCTCGGTGGTCGCCGAGAAGACCGGCTACCCGACGGAGATCCTGAAGCAGGAGATGAGCCTCGAGGCGGACCTCGGCATCGACTCGATCAAGCGCGTCGAGATCCTCTCTGCCGTCCAGGAGCGGGCGCCCTGGCTGCCCGAGGTCGAGGCGAGCCGGCTCCCCCAGCTGCAGACGCTGGGCGAGGTGCTCGGCTTCCTCGAGGAGCTGCGCCCAGGGGCCGTGGCCGCGCCCGGCGTCGCCGCGCCGGTCCCGCAGGCCCCGCACCTGCCGCAGGCGTCGTCGCCGACGGCTGCCTCGCCGACGGCTGCCTCGCCGACGGCTGCCTCACCGACGGCTGCCTCGCCGACGGCTGCCGCGGCGCCAGCACCGGCCGCGGTGGACCTGCGCGCGCTGCTCCTCGCGGTGGTCGCCGAGAAGACGGGCTACCCGACGGAGATCCTCAACGAGGAGATGGGCCTCGAGGCGGACCTCGGCATCGACTCGATCAAGCGCGTCGAGATCCTCTCCGCCGTCCAGGAGCGGCTGCCGTGGACGCCCACCCTCGACGCGGCGGAGGTGTCGAAGCTCCGCACGCTGGGCGAGGTGCTCGGGTTCATGGCGCAGCTCGGCCCTGGCGCCGCTGGCGCCGCCGCGCCCGCCGAGACGGCCGGCGCCCCCCGGCCCGCGGAGGGTGAGGCGCCGGCGCGCGCGCGGCTGCGAGCGGTGGCGACCCGCGCCTCCGGCGAGTGGACGCTGCGCGGTCGCGGTCCGCTGTGCATCCTCGACGACGGGACCGGCGTGGCGCCGGCGCTCGCCGAGCGTCTGCGCGGCGAGGGGCTCGAGGTCTCCGTGCTGGGCGAGGTGCCGCCCGAGGCAGGAGTGCTGATCTTCCTGCGCGGGCTGCGGCCCCTCGCCAGCGAGGAGGCCGCGTTGTTCCTCAACCGTGACGCCTTCTGCGCTGCCCGCGCCGTCGCGGCGCGCAGCGCTCGCGCAGGGGCGGGGGCAGGGGCGGGGGCGGGGGGGCTGGTCACCGTGCAGGACACTGGCGGTGACTTCGCGCTCACGTGCGAGCCGGGGCCGGGCGCCTGGAGCGGTGGCCTGGCCGGGCTCTGCAAGACCGCCGCGCGGGAGTGGCCGGGCGCCGCGGTCAAGGCGATCGATCTCCAGCGCGGCGGCCGCTCCCCCGAGGAGCTCGCCGCGGTGCTGCTCGAGGAGCTGCTGCGAGGCGGCCCCGAGGTCGAGGTCGGGCTGCGCGCTGACGGCCGGCGCGTCACGCTGCTCCTCGAGCCGGCCGCGGCGCGGCCGGAGCCGGCGCTCCCGCTGCAGGCGGGGGCGGTCGTCGTCGTCACCGGCGGCGGGCGCGGCATCACCGCGGCGGTGCTGATCGAGCTCGCGCGTCGGCACCCGCAGCTCAAGCTGCGCTTCGCGCTCCTCGGTCGCACCGCGCTCGCCGCGGAGCCCGACGGGTGCCAGGGCTGCCCCGACGAGCCGAGCCTGATCCGGGCGCTCCTCCGGCGGACGGGCGCGGGCGGTGCTGCCTCTCCGGCCGAGCTGGCGGCGAGGGCGCGGAGCATCCTCGCCGGACGCGAGGTGCAGCGCACGCTGGCGGCGCTGCAGGCGGCGGGCGCGGAGGCGCGCTACCTGGCGGTGGACGTGCGCGACGCGGCGGCGCTCGGCGAGTCGCTCGCCGACGTCCGCGCCGAGTGGGGCCCCTGCGCGGGGCTGATCCACGCCGCCGGTGTGCGCGAGGACCGGCTGATCAGCGACAAGAGCGTGGAGCAGTTCGAGCGCGTCTTCACCACCAAGGTGCAGGCGCTGCAGACGCTGCTCGAGGCGACCCGCCACGACCCGCTCCGGCTCCTCTGCTGCTTCTCCTCGGTCGCGGCTCGCTTCGGCAACCCTGGCCAGGCCGACTACGCGATGGCGAACGAGGTGCTGAACAAGGTGTCGCAGGCCGAGGCGCGGCGGCGCCCGGGCTGCCGGGTCAAGTCCATCAACTGGGGCCCGTGGGACGGTGGGATGGTCACGCCGGGCCTGCGGGGCCACTTCCGCGCGCTCGGCGTGCCGCTGCTGCAGGTCGACCGCGGCGCCCGGCTCTTCCTCGACGAGCTCGCGGACCCCTCGGGCGAGGTCGAGGTCACCATCGGCGGGCAGCTCTCCGCCACGGCCGCGACCGGTGCTCAGCCGGTCGACGGGCAGGCGAGCTCCGGAGGCCGCCTGGCGCCTGCGCCGCTCGCGAGCTGACGCGCCGACCATGAGCGCTCGCTTCGAACCGATCGCGATCGTCGGCCAGGCCTGCGTGCTGCCCGGGGCCCTCGACCCCGCGCAGTTGTGGGCCGCGGTCGCCGACGGGCGCGACCTCCTCGGGCGAGCGCCACCCGGGCGCTGGCGCGTCAGCCCCGAGCTGGTGCTGGCCGCCTCGCCCGCGGGCGCCGAGGACCGCACCTGGTCGGATCGCGGCGGCTACGTGCAGGGCTTCGAGGCCGCCTTCGACCCCGACGGCTTCGCGCTGCCCGCCGAGGAGATCCTGCAGCTCGACCCCCTGGTCCACTGGCTGCTCCACTGCGCGCGCGGCGCCCTCGAGGAGGCGCTGCGCCAGGGCGATCCCGCGGCGCTCCGCCGGGCCTGCGCGGCGCGGCGCGTGGGCGCGATCGTCGGCAACCTCTCCTACCCGTCGGCGGCGCTCTCACGCTACGCCGAGTCGGTCTGGCTCGACGCCCAGCCCGCGCTCCTCGGCGGGGACGCGCGCCGCCTGGCCGGGCTCGAGGCGCCGCACCCGGCCAACCGCTTCATGTCGGGCCTGCCGGCGCACCTCGTGGCCCGCGCGCTCGAGCTGCGCGCGGGCGCGCTCGCGCTCGACGCCGCCTGCGCCTCCTCGCTCTACGCGATCAAGCTCGCCTGCGACCGGCTGCACGACGGGACCGCCGACCTGATGCTCGCGGGCGGGGTCAACGCCGCGGACGACCTCTTCATCCACGTGGGCTTCTGCGCGCTGCAGGCCCTCAGCCTGAGCGGCCAGAGCCGCCCCTTCCACCGCCACGCCGACGGGCTGGTGCCAGCCGAGGGCGCCGCGCTGGTGGCGCTCAAGCGGCTGCCGGACGCGCTCGAGGAGGGCGACGCCGTCCTCGGGGTGATCCGCGGCGTCGGGCTCAGCAACGACGCGCGCGGCCGCGGGCTCCTCGTCCCCTCGGAGGAGGGGCAGCGGCGGGCGCTGGAGCTCGCTTACGCCGAGGCCGGGCTCTCGCCCGCCGAGATCTCGCTCTGCGAGTGCCACGCGACCGGGACCCGCGTCGGTGACGCGGCGGAGCTGCGCAGCATGGCGCAGGTCTACGCGGGGCTGCGCGAGGTCCCGATCGGCTCGCTCAAGTCCAACCTCGGCCACCTGATCACCGCCTCCGGCGCCGCCGCGCTCCTCAAGGTGCTCGGCGCCATGCGCGCCGGCCTGCGACCGCCCACGCTCCACGCCGAGGAGCCCCTCGAGCAGCTCGCCGGCTCCCCCTTCCGGTTGTTGACGCGGGCCGAGCCCTGGGAGTGCCCGGGGCCACGGCGCGCGGCGATCAGCAACTTCGGCTTCGGCGGCAACAACGCCCACCTGATCGTCGAGGAGTGGCGGCCTCGGTCCGCTGCGCCGCGATCCGAAGCCGCTGCGCCGCGATCCGCGTCTGCTGCCGTCGCGCCTCCAGCGCCGCCGCCGCAGATCGCCATCGTCGGCCTCGAGGTGATCGCCGCGGGCGGGGAGGGCCTCGCGGACTTCCGGCGCACGCTCTTCGAGGGAGAGCCCGGGGTCGGCGCGCGCGGTGAGATAGGCCCCATCGAGCTGCCGCTCACCGGGCTGCGCTCTCCGCCCGCCGACCTCGAGCAGACGCTCGGCCAGCAGCTCGCGGTGCTGCGCGCAGCCCGCGAGCTCGCCGCCCGCAGCCGGCCGCTGCCACGCGAGCGCACCGGCGTCATCATCGGCATGCAGTGCGACGCGGAGATCGGCCGCTACGGAGCGCGCTGGCGCATCCCGCAGTGGACGCGTCGCTGGGCCGAGGCGCTCGGAGGCCCGCTGCCCGAGGGCTGGCTGCCGCAGGCGCGGCAGCAGATCGCCGCGCAGCGCGGAGCGGCCGGCGTGATCGGGTCGATGCCGAACGTGGTCGCCAACCGCGTCAACAGCGAGCTCGACCTGGCGGGCCCCAGCTTCACCGTCGCTGCCGAGGAGCTCTCGGGGGTGGCCGCGCTCGAGCTCGGGGCGCGGGCGCTCCGGGCTGGCGAGGTGGACGCCGCGCTGGTGGGTGCGGTCGACCTCTGCTGCGAGCCGGTGCACGAGGCGGCCGCGCGGGCGCTGCTCGGCGCGGACCGGCAGCCCGCCGGCGACGCGGCGGTGGTGCTCCTGCTCCGGCGCGCCGACGACGCGCGGCGGGACGGGGAGCCGGTCCTGGCGCTACTCGAGCACCGAAGCGACGATCAGCGACCCGCGGAAGGTGCGGAAGACGGCGTCGTGGAACCCGCCGTGCTGCGGCTCACCCTCGACGGAGACCGGCTGCTGACCCCGCTCTTCGGCCACGCTCACGCGGCCTCGGGCCTGCTGCGCGTGGCCGCGGCCGCGCTCGCCTGCCACCACCGCGCGCGGCCGCAGGGCCCTGATCGGCGCGCGCGACCGTGGCTCGCGGCGGGCGGCCCGCGTCGGGCGCAGGTCCAGGTCGAGGCGCTCGGCGGGGCCCGCGCGACCGTGGGGCTGGTCGAGGCCCCGGGCAGCCGCGGCGCCCCGCTCCTTTCGACGGGCGCGCTGCCGGCGCTGCACCTCTACTCGGGCGCCGATCGGCGCGAGGTGCTGGCGCGCCTCGAGGAGCAGCGCGAGGGCGATGGCGGCCCCGCGCGGCTGGTGCTGCTCGCTGCCGACGGCGAGCTCGACGCGCAGCGCGCGCGCGCGCGGGAGCACCTGGAGAGCGAGGGACGCGTACCCGCCCCCGCAGGCGTCGCCTACCGCGAGCGTCCGCTGGGCGGCGAGCTCGCCCTCCTCTTCACCGGGCCGGCTGGCAGCTACGCGGGGATGGGCCGCGAGCTCCTGCTGGCCTTCCCCGAGGCGGTCGAGCGCCTCGCCGAGCGCTGCCAGCGCCTCCCCGAGATCGCGGACTGGATCTTCGCGCCGGAGCCGGCGGCGCTGAGCCCCGACCGCAAGCTCTGGGGCAGCTCCTTCCTCGCCCAGCTCCACGCCGAGCTCTCGCTGGGGCTCCTCGGCCTGCGGCCGCAGGCGGCCCTCGAGAGCTCGGCGTGGA
>JAKLHH010000175.1 GCA_022710245.1 Myxococcota bacterium | reverse complement strand
TCGTCAACGTGCCGTTCGCCATCACGTCCCACTCCGCTGCCGTGATCGAGTACGGGCCCTTGTGAGGATCGGGCCCCGGATCGGGCTCCAGGGCGGTCCATCGCATCGCCCGATCCACATAGAGTCGCCCGCTCCCTTCATGCCTCGCCTTGTCCCACAGCTCCCGCGTCCACATCGGGACCAGCTTCTCCGGCATCCTCTTCTCCACGGTTCGCTCCTGTTCACGTCTACGCCGCGAGCGCGGCAGGCGTTTATACAACAGCTGCCTGACCGCCCGCACGTTTCCCGCCAGCCGAGGACGACCAGCTGCTCCCACACTGAATTTTTCCAGCCAGCCAGCCGGGCGCGCGCGCGCCGCGCAGCTGTGATATGACTCGGCGCCGATGCCCCTCGAGCTCTCCAGTCAGCCGGCGCAGCTCACGCCGCCGGCCTCTCCGCTGAGGCCGCAGCTCGCGCCAGGCACACTCGTCGACCACTTCCGCGTCCGTCGGCGCATCGGCCGGGGCGGGATGGGCGAGGTCTACCTCGCGCGCGATCTCCTCCTCGGCCGCAAGGTCGCGCTGAAGATCGTCCGCCGCCTGGCGAGCTCGGCCCCCACGGACCTCGCCGCCCGCGTGCTGCAGGAGGCGCGCACCACCGCGCGCTTCAACCACCCCAACATCGTCACCATCTACGCGGTCGGCGAGCACGAGGGGGTCCCGTACCTCGCCCTCGAGTACCTCGAGGGCACGTCGCTGCGGGAGCGCATCGCCGCCGGCGTCGGTCCGCGCGAGGCGCCACGGCTCGGGCTCGCGCTCGCCGAGGCGCTCGCCGAGGCGCACCAGCACGGCGTCCTCCACCTCGATCTGAAGCCGGAGAACGTCCTCATCCCCCGCGACGGGCGGCCACGGGTCTGCGACTTCGGGCTCTCCGCTGCCCGGCTGCCTCCGCCGGTCGAGCTCGCCGCGGACGGTGCGGCCAGGCGCAGCGATCCGGCGCTGGCCGGCTTCCTCGACGAGGAGCTCTGGATCGACAGCACGCAACCCGGCGCCGGGTCGTGCCGGCCGCTGCAGGGCACGCCGGCGTACATGGCGCCCGAGCAGTGGCGCCAGGAGCAGCCCGGCGAGGCGACGGACGTCTGGGCGCTCGGAGTGATCCTCTTCGAGATGGCGAGCGGCGATCACCCCTACCCGGCCTCGACGCTCGGCGAGCTGATGGCCCGCGTGGCCTGGCCCGACGCGCCGCCCCGGCTGCCGGTAGGCGAGCTCGGGGAGGACTACGCCGACCTGGTCAACCGCTGTCTGACCGCGGAGCCTGCCGCGCGGCCGAGCGCCCGCGAGGTCGCCGAGACGCTCCGCGAGCTCCTCGCCAGCGCACGCAGCCGCGGTGCTGGCGAGGAGGCGCCCTTCCGCGGGCTGCAAGCCTACAGCGAGCAGCACGCGCACCTCTTCTTCGGCCGCGGCGCCGAGGTCGCCGCGCTGGTCGAGCGCCTGCGCGACACGCCCGCGCTGGCCGTGGTGGGCCCCTCCGGGGTGGGCAAGAGCTCCTTCATCCAGGCTGGGCTGATCCCGCGCCTGCGCGAGCAGGGCCGCTGGATCGTGCTCACGCTGCGCCCGGGCACGCAGCCCTTCCGCGCGCTCGCGTCGCGGCTCCGCGCCGGGGAGCTGCCGAGCGGCGAGCCCACCCTGCCTTTGCAGGAGCTCCTCGCGGCCGCCGGCGAGGTTGCACTGGAGCCCGACGGCGTGGAGCTGGAGGAGCTGCTGCGCCGCGCGCCGCACCTGGTCTCGGTCATCCTCGAGCGGCTCGCCACCCGCGAGCGCGCGCGCGTGCTCCTCTTCGTCGACCAGCTCGAGGAGCTCTGCACGCACACGCCCGACGAGGGGGAGCGGCGCGCGTTCATGGAGGCGGTCTGCGGCGCCGCCGATGACGCTGGCGAGCCAGTGCGAGTGGTCTTCACGCTGCGCGAGGACTTCCTCGGTCGCCTGGCGGGTGGGCCGCGCGTCCGCGAGGCGCTCGGCCAGGTCGTGCTCCTCGGCCCACCTGACCGACGCGGCTTCGAGGAGGTGCTCGTCGAGCCACTCCGGGCGCTCGACTATGGCTATGACGACGCGCAGCTGGTCCCGCGCATGATCGAGGCCGCCGGCGGCGAGCTGCCGCTGCTCCAGTTCACGGCACGCCAGCTCTGGGAGCGACGCGACTGGCGGGCGCGTCGCCTCACCCGCCGGGCCTACGAGGAGATGGGCGGCGTCGAGGGCGCGCTCGCCGCGCACGCCGATGGAGTGCTCGAGGGGCTCACGCCCGACGAGGAGCAGCTCGCGCGTGAGCTCCTCCTCCGCCTCATCTCCTCCGAGGGGACGCGCCGGCTGGTGCCGCTGCCGCGCCTCCTCGAGGGGCTCGACCGAGCCGCGGAGCCGATCCTCGGCCGCCTGGTCAAGGCGCGGCTCCTCTCGGTCCGGCGGGCGCGCGGCGTCGAGGGAGCGGGGCAGCCCGAGCTCGAGCTCGTGCACGAGTCGCTGATCCACAACTGGACCCGCCTCGCGCGCTGGATCGAGCGGAGCGGTGAGGACCTCGCCTTCCTCGATGACGTCGGCCAGGCCGCCGAGGTCTGGGAGCGTCGCGGGCAGCGAGAGGAGGAGCTCTGGACCGGGCAGCCTCTCTGGGAGGCGCTCGCCGTGGCGAGGCGGTGCTCGGCGCGGGTGCCGTCGCACGTCGCGCGCTTCCTCGAGGCAGGACACGCCCGCGAGGGGCGGCGGCAGCGGCGGCGCCGGGTGGTGACCGCCTCGCTCCTGGCGCTCACGGCCGCGCTCGCCGCCATCTTCGCCGGTCAGTGGCGAGACGCCCGCCAGGGGCGCAGCGAGGCGCGCGGCCGCTTCGCCGAGGCGCTCCGCGAGGGCGCGCGCGCCGCCGCGCTGCGCGGCGACCTGCTCGAGGCGCGGGCCAAGGTCCGCGGTGCGCTGGAGGCCCGTGACTCGGCCGAGGCGCGAGTGCTCTGGTGGAGGCTCGAGCGCGACGCGCTCCTCTGGCGCAAGGACCTCGGCGCGGCGGTCTACGGGGTCGCCTTCTCTCCCGATGGACAGCGCCTCGCGGCTGCCTGTCAGGACCGTGCAGTCCACCTGATCGAGGCTGACACCGGCGAGGTCCGTGCGCTCCGCGGACACGGCGACCAGGTGATGAGTGTCGCTGTCTCACCGTCAGGTCACCTGGTCGCGGCGGGCACGTGGGGCGGCGCGATCTATCTTCACGACCTCGTCCGCGGAGTGAGGGGCGTGCTGCGTGGCCACCGGGATGCGGTGCGGGCGCTCGCCTTCAGCCCGGACGGTCAACGGCTCCTCTCCGGGAGCTCGGACCGCACCGCGCGGCTCTGGGAGATCGAGCACCCTGACAGGCCGCCGCTGCTCCTCGCCGGACACGGCGACGGGGTCCACGGCGCCGCCTTTGCGCCCGATGGCCGCAGGGTGGCGACGGCCAGCCTCGACCAGCTGGTGCGCATCTGGGCGGTGTCCCCGGCACATGCTGCGCAGCCGGCGCAACCATCTCTCGTCCTCCGCGGCCACCAGGGAGTGGTCCTCGGGGTGGCCTTCAGCCCCGATGGCAAGATGCTCGCCTCCGTGAGCACCGACAGGACCCTGCGGCTCTGGGATGTGGAGCGCGGAGTGGAGCGCCGCATGCTGGAGGGACACACCGGCGGGGTCTCTTCAGTGGCCTTCGGACCTGATGGGAAGGTCCTTGCCTCCTCGAGCCTCGATGGGACCGTCCGACTCTGGACCACCGACGGCGCCACGCGCGGAGTCCTCACGGCAGGCAAGCCCATCTACGCCGTCCGCTTTAGCCCAGACGGTACTCGCCTGGTCTCCAGCGGCAGCGACAACGCGATCAGGCTCTGGCGCGTCAGCTCCCGGCCCGCGCACGTCGCGCACGGCCACAACGGCCGAGCGCTCGCCACGGCACTCAGCCCCGACGATCGCGTCCTCGCCACCGGCGGGCACGACGGCACCATCCGCCTCTGGGACACGTCGAGTGGCGAGGAGCGCAGCGTCCTCGAGGGTCACACCGCCGCCGTGCACACGCTCACCTTCGCGCCCGGCGGCAAGCTCCTCGCGTCCGGCAGCGCGGACGGCACGACCCGCCTCTGGGAGCTCTCCCGCACGCGACGACCGCAGCTGCTCGGGAGCTCGGGCTCGGCCGTCTATACTGTCGCCTTCAGCCCCGACGGTCGCCGGCTGGCCAGCGGCGGCAACGACAGCCTCCTCCGCCTCTGGGACGTGACGACCGGCGCCCAGCAGCGCGTCCTCGAGGGGCACGCGGACGCGGTGACCGACGTCCGCTTCTCCCCCGACGGCAAGCTCCTCGCCTCGGCGAGCCGCGATCGCAGCGTGCGCCTGTGGCCGCTCGCGGGCGGCGAGCCGCGCCTCCTCGAGGGCCACACCGGCGCGGTGCGCGGCGTGGCCTTCAGCCCCGACGGCCGGCAGCTCGCCAGCGCCGGCGACGACGCGCGCGTCTGGCTCTGGGAGCTCGCGGAGAGCAAGCTCGGCGAGCGACGGCTGCTGACGAGCGGCGCGAGCCGGACCTACTCCCTCGCCTTCTCGCCCCGGGGCCTCCTCGGCGTGCCGCGCGCCGACGGGAGCGCGCTCCTCCTCGATCCCTCCGGCCGCGCGCCGGCGCGAGAGCTGCGCGGCCACGCGGGCGAGGTGAACGTGCTGCGCTTCAGCGCCGACGGCGCCACCCTCGCCACCGCCTCCGACGACGGGACGGCGAGGCTCTGGCGCGCCACCGACGGTACCCCGCTGTGGCGCGCGCCGCTCCTCCTCACCTCACCCGCGCGCCTCCTCACGCACCGCGGCTGGCAGGCGCTCGAGCCGGCCGACCACGCCGCGCCGCCCCCGCAGCGCTGGCGCGAGGCGGCCGAGCAGGCGCGCGGCGGAGACCAGGCCGAGGACCTGCGCACCATCTGCCTGCGGAGCGAGCGCGGCCTCGAGCTCTGGGACAAGGCCGCCGATCAGCGCGACCTCGCGGCGCGGGTCGACGGGCTGCGGCGCGTCCTCGCCCTCCCCGGCGCCTGCGTCGCGCTCGCCGGCAGCGAGGCGCACCTCTACACGACGAGCGGGCTCCGGCGCCGGCTCCCCGCCACCGCCGTCGCCTGGGACGGACGCGAGGTGCTGGTCTCCTCCGAGCGGCAGGTCCTGGCCTTCTCGCCCGCGGGCGATCCGCGCGGCGTCATGCCAGGCGCCGAGGCGGTCACGGCGCTCACGCGCGCGGGCAACCACCTCGCGCTCGGCTTCGAGGACGGCAGCATCGAGCTCACCCCCCTCGACGGAGGCCAGGGCCGCCGCGTGGTCTGCGAGGACACCCCCTCGAGCCCGGTCACGCGCCTCGCCGCCGGCCCCGGCCACACGCTCGTCGCCGGTCACGCGAGCGGCGCCGTCGGGCTCTGGCAGCTGGAGAGCGGCGCCAGGCTCGAGGGCTCTCGCCTGCACGGCCCGGTCACGCACCTGCGCGTGCGCGCCACCAAGGTCTTCGCCGCCACCGACCTCGGCGACCACCTGGTCCTCGACCTCTCGGTCTTCGACCTCGAGTACTGCCAGCTGCTCCGGCAGGTCTGGCGCGAGGTCCCGGTCGAGTGGTCGGCCGGGCGCCCGGCGCCGAGCGGCCCGCCCGCGGGGCACCGCTGCGCGCCGCGCGAGCCCTGACTCCTGCTCCTCATCGGCGGGCGATGGATCCCGTCGTGTCGCCGGTGCCGCCCGGCGAACCTGCCCTCAGATGCCCGCGGGGCAGCTGGCCGAGGTGCCGGCTGGCGGCGGGTCCTTGCCGTTGCACTTGAAGAGGTTCACCTTCGCGCTCCAGCCGCAGCCGTAGGGCGCACAGCTCAGCTGCTGGAGCCCGCCCTTCTCGCAGAAGTAGACGACGGCCCCCTTGCAGCACCCGGCAGCGGTCACGCCCAGGCAGGGGTCGGCGTCCGCAGGTCCGGAGTCGAGCGGCGCGGCGCCGAGCTCGGTCCTGGACCCGGGGGCCTTGTCGGCCGTGCCCCCGTCCCGCCTGGCCTGCGCGAGCTCGGCGCGGGCAGCGTCCGGTGGGATCGCGGCCTCGAAGCGCGAGCCAGCCTCGAGCGCGAGGTGAGCTGGCACGCCCGAGGGGTCGCTCGCGCAGCCCGCGAGCAGGCCGATGACCAGCGTGGTCCTTCGCATCACACACCTCCTCTCACCGACGAGCTACTGCCCCAGCGCCTCGAAGAGCAGGTTCAGGTTCTGCCCCAGGCTCTTCAGCGTCACCCAGGTGAAGGGTGGGGCGGTGGCCTTGCCCCAGTAGTTGCGGTCCTCGATCCCGTGGCCGTCACAGGCGAACGCGCAGATCGCCTTCCCGCTGGCGCCGGCGACCTCGAGGGTGACGAAGAGGTGCTCGCCGGCTGCGAGCGTGAGCGGCGCGCTCAGCGCGTGGGCCATCTCCCGCTTGCTGAGCGGGTTCGGCGCCGCCGGCTCGGTCCATTGCTCGCGCACCTCCGGCGTGGGCTCAGGCGCCGACGCCTTGCTGACGGAGAGCTCGACCTTGTGAGCGAGCCCGGTGTCGCAGGCGAGCGAGCCCCCGGGGCCACCGAAGAGCGTGTAGCCCACGCTGACCACGGCGAAGGGATAGGTGGGCGGCGTCAGACGCGCAGCGATACGCTGCCCCTCCTCGCCGGGGTCAGGGACCAGCGCCGCCTGCTGCGCGCAGGGCTTCTCGTTGACGACCAGGGTCAGCCGCTGGCGGTCGGGCGCGCGGTGGTCGGGCACGCGCTGGTCGGGCTGCGCACCGGCGCGATCCAGGGCGAGGTCCACGCCGGCGGCCAGCTCAGGGCCGCGCGGCTGTTCGTCGCTCGCGCACCCCGGCAGCGCCATCGCGAGCAGCCAGGCCAGGGCGGCGGGAGCTGAAGCCTTCGTCTGTAGGGTCATGCCGAGTCCTGCCTTGCGGTCTCACCAAGGGGTGCACCGGGCGGCGAGAGCGTCGCACACCTACGATCGGCCTCCGGATGCCCTGGCAGCGCCCGACCGCTCAGAGGCTCGTACCCTCCGCCGCCGCCCTCCTGTATGATTGGCGCCCGCGGGACTGACCGCCGCTCATCGCACCCAGGCACTGGAGGCCCCGATGAAGATCCTGGTCCTCGACGACATCCTCCCCGGCGCCACGACGGAGAAGATCCAGGCGCACCTGAAGGACGAGCTGATGGCGGCCATCGAGCACTACCTCGCCGGCTCGCTGCGCGAGTGGTACTTCCGCCTCGACCAGCCCGGCGCGGTGCTGATGCTCGAGTGCGCCAGCGTCGAGGAGGCGCAGGCGCAGATGGACGCGCTGCCGCTGGCGAGGGCGGGCCTGGCGAAGTTCCGCTGCATCCCGCTCGGCCCCTTCAGGCCCCTCGGCATGGCGCTTGAGGCGCTGGCGAAGCAGGGCTGAGCGAGGCGAAGCCGCTCCTCCTCCACGCCTCGTAGAGGAGCAGGGTGCCGGCGACCCCGAGGTTCAGCGAGTCGCAGCCTGGCGCCATCGGGATCCGCACCAGCTCGTGGCAGAACCCGCGCTGCGCGGCGCTGAGACCCCGCCGCTCCTCGCCGAGGAGGAGCACGCAGGGCTGGCCGAAGCGCGCCCGGTCCAGCGCGACGTCGCCGTCGGGTGACGCGCCGAGCACGCGGCAGCGATGCCGGCGCAACCAGTGCGCGAAGGCGTCCGGGCTCGCGCGCACGAGCCGCAGCCCGAAGAGCGCGCCCATCGCCGCGCGCACCACCTGCGGGTCGAAGGGATCGATCGCGCCCCCCACCAGGATCACGCCCGCCGCACCCACGGCCTCGGCGCTGCGGAGGAGCGTGCCGAGGTTCCCCGGCGAGCGGACCTGCTCCAGCGCGAGCCAGCAGAGGCCCGGCCCCGGCCGCGCCCCGTGGAGCCGCGACCAGTGCTGGCGCGCGACGGCCCCGATGCCGCTCGCGCGCTTGAGCCGGGTCACGCGTCGAAACTCCTCGGGCGACACGCGGAGGCAGGGGACGCCCTCGCTGGCGCGAGCCCGGAGCAGCCGCCGCGCCTCGGGCACCTTGAGGAGCGCCTCGCTCCAGAGGAGCGCCTCCAGCTCGACCCCGTGAGCAGCGGCCCGGAGCACGTTGCGCGGCCCCTCCAGGTAGTGGAGCCCCGTGCGATCCCGGTGCGCGCGCTCGCGCTGCAGCCTCTCGATCTCGGTCAGCGTCGCGGCGACGTCCGACCACCTCGCGGCCGGCTCAGCGCCGACCATCCTCGCGGCGAGCCTGGGGCTCGGCTGTGCTCTGCGTCGTCATGGCGTTCGTTCATCGGGCCTGGGTTGGTCGGGGTGGCGGCCCGGGAGAGCTCCATGGTAGCGGCGACGCGGGCGAGGTCAAGGGTCGAGCTGCGGAGGGGCGATGGGCCGGTGCGCGAGGAGCTCGCCCTTGATCGCGGAGCCTCCGCAGGAGGCGAGCAGGGTCAACGGCAACGGAAGCGAAGGGAGGGTGGAGACGGCAGCAGTGGGACGGGACGGGCGACGGGCGACGGCTACTCGGCCATGAACGGGTAGCGGTAGTCGGTCGGCGGGATGAAGTTCTCCTTCACCGCGCGCGGGGAGATCCAGCGGACCAGGTTCAGGATGCTGCCCGCCTTGTCGTTGGTCCCCGAGGCGCGCGCGCCGCCGAACGGCTGCTGCCCGACCACGGCGCCGGTCGGCTTGTCGTTGATGTAGAAGTTGCCGGCCGCGTCGCGGAGCCGCTCCATCGCCTTGACGATGACCGCGCGGTCCTGCGCGAAGATGGCGCCGGTCAGCGCGTAGGGCGAGGTCTTGTCGCAGAGCTCGAGCGCCTTGTCGAAGTCCTTGTCCGGGTAGACGAAGACCGTCATCACGGGCCCGAAGATCTCCTCCTGCATCAGCTTGAAGTCCGGCTTCTTCGCCTGCACCAGCGTCGGGCGGATGAAGAAGCCCTTGCTGTCGTCGCACTCGCCGCCGACCAGCACCTCGCCGTCAGCCGAGCTCTTGGCGAAGTCGATGTAGCCCTTGATGTCGTTGTAGGCGTTGCGGTCGATGACCGCGTTCATGAAGTTGCGGAAGTCCATCGGGTCGCCCATCTGGATGCCGCGGATCTCGTCGAGGAGCTTCCCCTTCATCTTGGTCCAGACCGACTCGGCGATGTAGGCGCGCGAGGCGGCCGAGCACTTCTGGCCCTGGAACTCGTAGGCGCCGCGGATCATCGCGGTGGTGAGCGCCTCGACGTCCGCCGACGGGTGGGCGACGATGAAGTCCTTGCCGCCCGTCTCACCGACGATGCGCGGATAGGAGCGGTAGCTCTTGATGTTGGCGCCGATGGTCGTCCACATGCGCTGGAAGACGTCGGTCGAGCCGGTGAAGTGGATGCCGGCGAGCGACGGGTGCTTGATCGCCGGGTCACCGATCTGGCCACCGGGGCCGGGGAGCATGTTGATGACGCCGTCGGGGAGCCCCGCCTCCTTGAGCAGCTTCATGATGAAGTGCGCCGAGTAGACCGCCGAGGAGGCCGGCTTCCAGAGCACCACGTTGCCCATCATCGCCGGGGCGGTGGGGAGGTTGCCCGCGATGGAGGTGAAGTTGAAGGGCGTCACCGCGAAGACGTAGCCCTCGAGCGGGCGGTGGTCGAGGTAGTTCCACATGCCGAAGACCGAGCTCGGCTGCTCCTTCATCACGGCCGTCGCGTAGTACGGGTTGAAGCGGTAGAAGTCGATCAGCTCGGCGGCCGAGTCGATCTCCGCCTGGAACGCCGTCTTGCTCTGGCCGAGCATGGTCGCGCCGTTGAGGACCATGCGGTACTTGGTCGCCAGCAGGTCGGCGGCCTTGAGGAAGACCGAGAGGCGCGCCTCCCACGGCATCGCCGCCCACGCCGGCCGCGCCTTCATCGCCGCCTCGATCGCCTGCCCGACGTGCTCCGAGCTCCCCATGTGGTACTTCGCCAGCACGTGCTTGTGGTCGTGCGGGCAGACGCTGTCGGCGAGCTTGCCGCTGGTGACCGCCTTCCCACCGATCTCGAGCGGGATCTCGATCTGCTCGGCCAGCATCTTCTTCATCTGGTCCTTGAGCGCTGCCCGCTCGGGTGAGCCCGGCCGGTACTCCTTCACGGGCTCGTTGACGGGCTTCATCACATTCACGATGCCGTTCATGGGACTTCCTCCACGTGGGGTTATGCCGGATGAG
>JAKLHH010000174.1 GCA_022710245.1 Myxococcota bacterium | reverse complement strand
GTCGCCGAGGCCGTCGCCGTCGTTCTGCCCGCGCAGGACGCCGGCGATCTGGAGCTTCGCGTTCGCCGGGACCTTGCCCGCGCCGAGCCCGTAGAGGGTGTCCCAGGGGATGGAGGCCTCGACCGCCCCGGTGTGCACCGACGAGGATACTGTCCCGGCCAGCTTCACCTGGATCCCTGCCGTGAGCTCCACCGACCCCGTCGCGGTCAGCGCGTAGATGTGCGGCGTGGGGACGGCGCTGGAGTTGGGCGCGAAGAAGGCCACCATCAGGTCGAAGGCGGGGCCCTGCACGTTGGCCGGGAAGGCGCCGGTGTAGCCAGCGCTCGGGCAGAGGTTCGTCGCGCCGCCGGACTTGCCGGTCTCGATCAGGTACATGACGCCCGTCCCCTGCGCCTTGTAGGCGAAGCCGAGGGTGAGCTTCTGCGCGTCCCAGGTGACGGCGAGGGTGGTGAGGTCGTTGTTCGTGCCGTAGCCCGAGTCGCCCGCCGGGTCGCCCGCGGTCTGCTCGTCGGTGGCGAAGTCCGAGAGGTCGCCGTCGACGGTGATGGTGTGGTAGGTCGTCGCCCAGACCACGCTGCTCACTGCCAGCAGGGCCACTGTGCAGAAGACTCGTCGCATCGTCTCACTCCTGGTTGACACCCCCCGGCTCCGCTCCCGCGAAGCACTGGCCGTGCCAGCCGAGGATCCCAGCGGTTCTGCGGGGAAGCGCGCGCCTGGCGGCGCGAGCGCGGGGAAGCCGGCAACAGCCTCGTTGCGTTTGTCAACGAGGATCGCGGGGTGCGCGCCCCCGTCGACCGCTGCGCCTCGCGGGCGCCCCGCGGCGTGCGCGGTGCTTGCAATCGGGGCGGCCGCACCGCTATGTTCTGCGCGGACCGACCAACCCCTCACCTGTCGAGGTGCTCTCGTGACGCCCCTCAAGCTCGTCCTCTCTGCCGCGATGCTCTGCCTGCTGGCGACCCCCGCCGCCGCGCAGAAGAAGAAGCCCAGCCTCGCCGACCTGGCCGCCATCGAGTGGAAGCTCGAGCAGGCCGCCGCGACGCTCGCCAGCAAGCCCGAGGTCGCCGAGCGGCAGAAGGCGGTCGCCGAGCTGACCGAGCTGAGGGACCCGCGCTCGGCGGCGCCGCTCGCCACCGCGCTGCGCGAGGATCCCGAGGCGAGCGTGCGGCGGTCGGCCGCCGAGGCGCTCGCCGCGCTGAAGAGCCCCGAGGCGAAGGGGCTCCTCACCCTGGCCGCCGACGCGGATCCCGACGCGGGCGTCCGCGCCCGCGCCGCAGCGCTGCTGAAGGGGCTCCCGAAGAAGCTCTCCGCGGCGACGATCCCGCAGAAGCCGCGCCCCTTCAAGGCGCCCAAGGCCGTGACCCTGAGCGCCGTCGAGAAGACGCTCGCGCTGCCGTCGGGCGACGCGCGCCTCTGGGCGGTGCGGCAGGCGGCGACCCTGAAGGACTTCCCGGCCGCGGTGCTGGAGAAGCACCTGCGCAAGGACCCCTCGGTCCGCGTGCGCGTCGAGGCGGCCAAGCTCCTCGCCGCGACGGCGAAGGCGAAGGCGCTGCCGACGCTGATCAAGGCGGTCGACGACGGCGATCCAACCGTACGCTACGAGGTCGCGCAGCTGCTGGCGGAGTTCAGCGACGGCGGCGCCCTGGTGGTGCTGCAGAAGCTCGCCTCCTCCGACGCGAACGCCGAGGTGAAGGCCGGGGCGCAGGACCTGCTCGAGCCCTCGACCGCGGTGGGCAAGCGCCTGCTGAAGAACCGCATCGCCAAGCTCGCCTCGGCGAACCCCGAAGGCCGCCTGGCCGCGCTCGAGGAGCTCTCGCGCTCGACGCACTGGCGGGCGATGGCGCCGATGTCCTGCACGCTGCTCTCGGACAAGAGCGCGCCGGTCCGCACCACCGCGGCCAAGGTCCTCACCGCGATGCACGACACCACCGTGCTCACGGCGATGCGCGTCGCCGCCGAGCTAGAGAGCGACAAGAAGCTGCAGGCGAACATCCGCAAGCTCCTCACTGGCATGCGCCAGCGCGTCGACGCGCTGGTCAAGCAGCTGCAGAGCGGCGACGCGGGCCAGAAGACCCTCGCCGCGCGCGCCCTCGGCCAGGCCGCCTACCCGCCGGGCCTGGACCCGCTGATCGCCGCGCTGAAGGACAAGGATCCGAAGGTCCGCCTGGCCGCGGCGGGCGCGCTGGTGAGCTACACCGAGCCGAAGGCGAAGGAGGCGCTCAAGGTCGCCGGCAGCGACGCCGACCCCAGGGTGCGCAAGCTGATCGACCACTTCTTCAAGGAGCAGCAGCAGCTCGAGCAGTGGCGCGCGTTCTACAAGGACCCGAACCGCCTGATCATGAAGACCACCGACAATGACCCGGTCTGGCGCTTCGACGCGGCGATCGCGCTCGGCGTGGGCGGCGCCGAGGTCGCCGTCGAGAACCTCGCGCAGCTCCTCGCCAGCGACAAGGACGAGGGCGTCCGCCACGCGGCCGCCTGGGCGCTGGTGCTGATGGCGAGCGAGCGCGGCGAGAAGGCGCTCAAGGCCGCCGCGGCGAAGGACCCGAGCGAGAAGATCCGCCTCACCGCGCGCAAGTACCTCGTCATCGCCAAGGTCGCGGTCGAGGACCTGCTCACCCAGCTCGCCGACGAGAGCGCGGCGGTCCGCCAGGACGCCGCCGAGGCGCTCTCGCTGCGCGCGACGGGCAAGGCGCTGAGCCCGCTCATCCGCGCGGCGGTCTGCGACCCCGAGGCGAAGGTCCGCTCGGCCGCGCTCCGCGGCATCGCGCGCATCGGCACGCCGCTCGGCCGCTCGGTGATCCGCACGGCGATGAACCGCGACGTGGACCCGCGGGTCCGCCGCACGGCGATGATCATGCACATGATCGCCGGGGGGAAGTAGCTCGCCGCCCTCGCGCCTCCCCTCGTCTGCCTCCTTCCCCGTCTGCCTGCGTTGAACACCTCAACACCTCAACGGGCTTCCTGCGTTGGCGCAAGCCGCGCCCAGGGCGAGCCCGGGCCAGAGCGTCGCCCGCTTCATCGAGGAGCCCCAAGCGAGCCTCAGCGCTCGCTCCTCCTCGGCGCACCTCTCGCGCGCAGGCGCCCCTGCACGGCCTGCCGTCGCGGGAATGATGCGTGGCGAGACCCTGGAGCGAAGAGTCGCGCCCGACGTCGCCGCACCAGCGAGCGGAAAAACAAGCTCCTCGATGGAGCGGGCGACGCCGCGGCGAAGCCGCTGGCCCGGGCGGGGAGAGGGCGCCCGGCCTGGCGTTGGGGGTGAGGTGGGGTCTCCACCCACGTGGCGAGCCGAGGAGTCGACTCGCGCGGCTCGTGGTGTCCGCCGCGCCCACCGGGGCTGAGCGGTGCCAGCCACTGTGGACACGTGCGGGGTACTGGTGATCAGGAGCGCCAGGGTGACCAACAATTGACGCCCACCGGGGGGTACCCTAGGATGATCAGGTACCCCGCTTAGACCGAGGAGTCGCGCATGTTGCGTAGAGGATGGATGGCGCTCGCCATCCTGCTCGCCCTCACTGCCCCCGCCCGCGCCCAGGTGAAGCCGAAGATCATGATCATCTTCGACACCTCGGGCAGCATGATGAAGGACTCGACCGGCACCTACTTTGGAGGTGGTGCCGACGGCTCCCTCCTCTGCGGTGGGGTGGGGCAGGCGGCGCGTATCTACCAGCTGAAGACCGCGCTCTTCGAGGTGCTGCAGGGGATGGGTGCGCAGGAGATCGACTTCGCGCTCGCCACCTACCCGATGATGGTCGACCCGACGCGGACGCCGGTCTGCGCCAACACCTGCACCTTCAACGGACGACCCTGCTCCGGCCACTACTACGTGACCGCGACGCAGGACAGCGAGAACACGGCCGGGTTCTTCGCCTGCAAGGTCTCGACGCACGTCCCGGCCACCATGACGAGCGCCACCTGCTCCGACGCGAGCAACCCCTGCGTGGCCTGGTACGGCCAGTACAAGAACGAGGTGCTGAAGGTCCCCTTCGGGCAGAAGATCGAGGACATCCTCTGGTACTTCGACGAGAAGGAGGACGCCGGCCCGGTGGCGAGCGGGCCGCTCACCAACCCGGAGATCCGCGCCGCGCTCAGCTGGTACACCCCGCTCGGCAAGAGCCTCTTCTACGCGCACGGCTACTTCGACAAGGAGGTCGCGCTCCCGGCCAGCGACTACCGCAAGAGCTGCGAGAAGCTGGTGATCGCCTTCTTCACCGACGGCGGCGAGACCTGCAACGTGCAGCCGGGCGACGCCTTCTACCCGCTCACCTGGGCCGCGAACCTGAACAGCAACGCGAAGCTGAAGGTCACCACCCACACGGTCGGCATCGACATCGACGCGGGCAGCACGGCGATGCTGGCCTCCATCGCCAGCGCGGGCAAGGGCACCTACTACAACGTCACCGGCAACACGGCCGCGCTGAAGACCGCGTTCCTCCAGATCCTCGCGCAGTCCCAGCCGCCGGTGGAGACCTGCAACGGCAAGGACGACGACTGCGACAACAAGGTCGACGAGGACTTCCCGCAGAAGGGCCAGCCCTGCGACAACGGCAAGCTCGGCGCCTGCTACCGCGCGGGCACCTACGTCTGCAAGGCCGACGGCAGCGGCGTCGTCTGCAACGCCCCGAGCGCCACCGGCACGGCAGAGATCTGCAACGGCATCGACGACGACTGCAACGGCCTCGTCGACGACGGCCTCTCCGGCTGCACGCCGCCCGTCTGCAGCCCCGAGGTCTGCAACGGCAAGGACGACGACTGCAACAACAAGGTCGACGACGGCCTCTCCGACATCCCCTGCGGCAAGGACATCGGCGAGTGCAAGGCGGGCAAGACCAAGTGCGTGGGGGGCGTGCTCTCCTGTGACGGCGGCTCGCTGCCCACCAAGGAGAAATGCAACGGCCTCGACGATGACTGCGACGGGGTCCGCGACGGCTTCAGCGAGGTCTGCTACGAGGACAGCAAGGGCACGCCCTTCGCCGGCGGCTGCGTCCTCACCGTCACCGCGACCTGCCCCACGCCGCCCTGCTGCACGGGCATCTGCCGGCTCGGCACCAAGCTCTGCACGGCGGTGCAGAACGGCTCCACCTGGAGCGGTGTTCCCGGGAGCTGCCAGAGCGCGGTCGGGCCTGCGACGGAGATCTGCGACGGCCTCGACAACGACTGCAACGGCACCGTCGACGACAAGGCCGAGTGCCCGGGCGGCGGCCAGTGCATCGAGGGCCAGTGCAGCCAGCAGTGCATGGGCAACGAGTTCGTCTGCCCCAAGGGCCAGCTCTGCAAGAACGGCTGGTGCCTGCTCGACCCCTGCGACGCGGCGGCCTGCGAGAAGCAGGGCTGGGTCTGCAAGGGCGGCGACTGCATCGACCCCTGCAAGAACGTCACCTGCAAGACCACCGAGCTCTGCGTCCGCGGCGCCTGCGTGGACAACACCTGCTACACCAAGGGCTGCCCCGGCGGCGAGCAGTGCGTGCAGGGCGTCTGCAAGGCTGATCCCTGCTGGGCCGCGGCCTGCAAGCCGAGCGAGTACTGCCTGGCGGGGAGCTGCCTGCCGACCTGCGAGGCGCTCTTCTGCAAGCCCGACGAGCTCTGCAAGTCCGTGGCGGGCACCGCGACCTGCGTCAAGGACGGCTGCGCCGGCGTCTCCTGCGGCAGCGGCCAGGTCTGCTCCGCCGGCAAGTGCATCACCGACCCCTGCGAGGGGATCTTCTGCGACAAGGGCCAGGCCTGCGTCGACGGCAAGTGCGTCACTGACCCCTGCGAGGGGATCCGCTGCCCGAGCGGCTACCAGTGCACCGCGGGGCTCTGCCAGCCGAAGGGCGTGAGCGGCACCACCGAGCTGCTCGCCTCGGGCTCGGGCGGCCTCGCCTGCACCCTCGCCGCCGACTCGTCCGGGGAGCTGGCCGCCGGCCTCTCCTCGCTCCTCATCCTCGCGCTCGGCCTGCTCCTCGGCCGGCGAGCCCGGAGGGACTAGATGCGCGCGCTCCGCTATAGCTTCGTCGTCCTCCTCGCGCTGGCGGCCTGCCAGCAGGACCCCTACCGGATCCGCAACTACGGCGACGGCTCGGCGCCCGACCTCTGGCCCGACGTCGGCTTCGTCGAGCACCTGCCGAGCGACGCCCGCCCGGACACCCAGCCCGGCAAGGACCTGAGCTACGACGCCTGCATCAAGATGATCGAGGTCTGCAACGGCGTCGACGACAACTGCAACGGTCAGACCGACGAGGGCTTCGACAAGCAGACCGATGTCCGCTTCTGCGACAGCTGCAAGGGCTGCAGCTGGATGTACGGCAAGAACGCCGTCCCCGACTGCGCGGCCGGCAAGTGCGTGATCAAGACGTGCGTCGGCGGCTGGGTCGATCTCAACAAGGACCCGAGCGACGGCTGCGAGTTCCAGTGCACCTACTCGGGCGCCGAGGTCTGCGACGGGGTCGACAACGACTGCAACGGCAAGACCGACGACAACGTCGACACCTCGAAGCCCGACGAGACCAAGTTCTGCCGCCAGAACGGCCCCTGCGCCGGGACCAAGATGTCCTGCCACGGCAAGCTGGGCTGGATCTGCGACTATGACATCAGCAAGGGGATCGAGCTGGTCAAGTGCACCAAGGACCAGGACTGCGGCTGCGACGGCGTGATCAAGACCGGCTGCTGCGACACCGCCAAGGGGGTCTGCCCGGGCCTCATCGTCAGCAACGAGACCCAGTGCGACAACGTCGACGGCGACTGCGACAACGCCGTGGACGGCCCCTGGATGAACCCCACGCTGCCGGTGGTCCTCGGCAAGGACTGTGACCTCGACAAGACCAAGAAGGGGATCTGCCGGGCCATCGGCAAGGGCGTCTGCGACAGCACGAAGAAGTCCGTCGTCTGCGCGCTCCTGCCAAGCGGCGGCCTCTGCGGCAACGGCACGTGCGACCCCGGCGAGAGCTGCCAGCTCTGCCCGTTCGACTGCGGCGCCTGCCTGCCCGGGGTGGAGAGCTGCAACGGCCTCGACGACGACTGCGACGGGATCGTCGACAACCTGGACCTGGCGAAGAACCCGGGCGCTGAGGCCTGGGTCACCGTCGGCACCTTCAAGATCTTCATGTACGAGGCCACGCGGCCCGACGCGGGAGCCTCGCAGCCCGGCATCATCTCCGACGGGCGGCCCTGCTCCCTGCCCGGCAGGCTCCCCTGGGCGTCGGTCACCAAGGAGGACGCCGAGGCGGCCTGCGTCCGCGTCGGCGGACACCTCTGCACCACGGCGCAGTGGAAGCAGGCCTGCCGGGGCACGGCGAACACCGACTTCCCCTACGGCGCGACCTTCCAGCCGAAGACCTGCAACGGCCACGCCTACGACCTCATCAACCCGCACGTCCTGCCCACGGACCAGCCGGGCGGCACCTGCGTCAGCACCTTCGGCGCCGCCAAGATCTACAACATGAGCGGCAACTTGAAGGAGTGGACCGCGACCGGCTTCAGCGCCGGCAAGCCGACGGGCTACGGGATCAACGGCGGGGCCTACGACACGCCCAGCATCGATACCTACGGGGCGGGCCTCTCCTGCACCTACGACCTGCCCGCGCCGAGCTCGTCGCTCCAGCTCCCCACCCTCGGCTTCCGCTGCTGCAAGTAGCGCTCACGCGCTCCTCCCTCGCTCGGCCCCTCGTGCTCGCTCGGTCCCTCGTGCTCTGCGGCCTCGCGCTCGCTCGGTCCCTCGTGCTCTGCGGCCTCGCGCTCGTTCGCGCCCTCGGGCGCTGCGGCCTCGCGCTCGTTCGCGCCCTCGGGCGCTGCGGCCTCGCGCTCGCGCTCGCTCCCGCCCCCGCGCTCTGCGGCCACGCGCTCGGGCGCGCCCTCGGGCGCTGCGGCCACGCGGCCGTTCGCGCCCTCGGGCGCTGCGGCCACGCGCTCGCGCTCGCTCCCGCCCCCGCGCTCTGCGCCCTCGCGCTCCTCTGCACCGGTTGCAGCACGCCCGCGGCGCCGCCCCCGCCCGACCTCAGAGAGCCGCCGCCGCCGGCTCCGGCCCACGCGCCGCCGCCCCCGCGCGAGCCGGGGCCGCCGCTCGCCGAGCGCCCCGCGCAGCTCGCCGCGGCGGCGCGGGAGGCCGCGGCGCTCACCGCCGCGCTCCGCCAGGGCGGCGTGCCGCGGCGGGAGGTGGCGAGCGTCGCGGACATGCGCGGCTATCGCCTCTACCGCCGGCGCGCCATGGGTCAGGCGCGCGCCTGGTTCGAGGCGGCGATCCGGGTCGACCCGAGCTTCGAGCTCTCGCTCTACAACGCCGCGCGCTGCTCGGCCCTCCTCGGAGAGCTCCCCGCCGCCCGCGCTCACCTCGCGCGCCTGCGCAGCCTCGGGACGCCGCTCGCGCGCGCGCGCCTCGAGCTCGCCCGCCGTGACCCCGACCTCGCCGCGGTGGCTCGCGGCCGCGCCGCGTCGCCGGCCGACGCTCGCGCCGGCGCACCCGGCCCGTCTCCCGCTCCGCCTGCTCGCGACGCGCGTTGACCGCGGGCCCGCGTTGACCGCGAGCCCTCGTCGACGCGGCTGCACGATGGCAGCCCATACGGCCGGCTGCGATGGTGGCACCAACGCGTTGACCGCGAGCCCTCGTCGACGCGGCTGCACGATGGCAGCCCATACGGCCGGCTGCGATGGTGGCACCAACGCGTTGACCGCGAGCCCTCGTCGACGCGGCTGCACGATGGCAGCCCATACGGCCGGCTGCGATGGTGGCACCAACGCGTTGACGGGCCCTGATGCCCAAGCGATGATTGAGGTCGCGGCACGCGCCGCACCGCCCTCGTGGAGGTTCGTCATGCGCATCCTCAGCGTGCTCGTCGTCCTGCTCCTCGCGGCCTGCGGCGGGAGCGAGTTCTCCGCCGGCGACGGCGCAGGCTACGAGTTCGGCTGGACGGGCAACCCCGAGAGCGGGGTCAACCCGCAGCGCCCCTCCTGCCCCGGGCAGGAGAGCGAGATCACCGGCAAGGTGCTTGCTCCGAACGCCACCGATCCGGTGCCCGGCGCCTCGGTCTTCATCCCGGCGCAGGTCCCCGAGCTCTTCCCGCCGGACGTGACCTGCGAGGTCTGCGGGACCTTCGGCGGCTCCACCAACCTCTGGTACACGACCTCCGCCACCGACGGCGCCTTCAAGCTGACCTCGGTCTGCCCTGGCAAGCGCCCGCTGGTGCTGCAGAACGGCCGCTTCCGCCGGCTGATCTACGTCGACGTGCCCGAGAAGGGCTCGGTCGCGCTCACCGCCGAGCAGACCCGCCTGCCCAAGCGCGCGAAGGAGTTCGAGCTCGCGGACGCGGTCCCCAAGATCGCCGTGGCGACCGGCGACTACGACAAGATGGAGTGCGTGCTGCGCAAGATCGGGCTGCAGGACGGGGCCTTCGACCTCTACGAGGACGCGACCGTGCTGACCTCGCCGACCAAGCTCCCCACCTTCCAGAGCCTGGTGAGCGACCTCGCCAGGATGAAGACGTACAACATCATCTTCATCAACTGCACCGCCAACACCTTCGAGGCCGAGCTGAAGAAGCCCGAGGTGCGGCAGAACATCACGACCTACATGCAGTCGGGCGGCCGCTTCTACGTCACCGACTGGTCCTACGACTGGATCGAGCAGGTGGAGGCCTTCTCGCCCTTCATCGACTTCGAGCCCGGCGCCTCCGCCGGCAGCCCCGAGGCGCAGAACGCCGGCGCGCTCGGCGCCGACGGGCTGAAGATCCGGGCCAGCATCAAGGACGACGCGCTGGCGAGCTGGCTCAAGCTCTTCCCGAACGCGATCGACGCCAGCAAGACCTCCCCCATCGAGTACTTCCTCATCGACTGGGTGATCATCTCGAGCATCGCCAAGGACGTGAAGCTCTGGGTGGAGGGCCCGATCAAGTCCCGCGACGGGAGCATCCAGGGCGTGCGGCCGCTGACGCTCACCTTCAACTTCAAGAACTGCGGCAAGATCCTCTACTCCTCGTACCACACCGAGGGCCGCGAGGATGAGATCCTGCCGCTCGCCTATCCGGCCTACTGCTCGGGTGCCTCGGCCTCGCCGCAGGACCGCATCCTCGAGTACCTGATCTTCGACATCGCGAACTGCGTGAAGCCGATCGAGTAGCGCGAAGCCGATCGAGTAGCGTGAAGCCGATCGAGTAGCGCGAAGCCGATCGAGTAGCGCGAAGCCGATCGAGTAGCGCGAAGCCGATCGAGTAGCGCGAAGCCGATCGAGTAGCGCGAAGCCGA
>JAKLHH010000173.1 GCA_022710245.1 Myxococcota bacterium | reverse complement strand
GGCGGCTTCACGTCGGGAGCGAGCTGGTCGACCCGCGCCTCGCTCGCCGGCAGGTCGAGCCGGCCGTCAGGGCTGACGACGCGCTCGCCGGGACCGAGGTCGGTGGGGGAGGGGGTGCGATCGCTGCAGTGGGCCGTGAGGCTCGCCAGCAGGACCAGGGAGATCAGGGTTCGGCTCATCTCGGCGCTCGCTCGAAGCTAGGGGGTGTACTGCGCGACGCTGGTCAGCGGCTCTCCCTGGTCATCGCTGCCTCCCACCACGATCACCGCCGCCCCGAGGCGGACGGCCTGGTGCAGTTGACGTCCGACGGTGAGGGCCAGCGTCGTCTTCCAGGCGGAGGTCGCCGGCAGGTAGAGCGACGCGCTGCTGTACGCCATGTTGCCGCCGGCGACGAGCACACGTCCGTCCTCGAGGAGGGTGGCCGTCGCGCCCTCCCCCGGCTTGTAGGAGCCCGCCGAGGAGATGGTGCTGGTGGCTGGGTCGTAGAGCTCGGCCGCGTCCGGGTAGCAGCTCTTGCCGCACGCCCCGCCGACGATCAGCACGCGGCCGTCCTGGAGCAAGGTGGCGCTGTGGCGGAAGCGCGCCTGCTTGAGGGTGGCGGTGAGCAGCTTGAGCGTGCCGATCGCCGGGTCGAAGAGCTCGAGGGAGTCGAGGTTCGTCGCGCCCACGTAGCCTCCGGCCAGCAGGACCTGGCCGTTCTTCAGGACGGTGGCGGTCAGACCCAGCCGGGGCGTGCCGAGGGTCGGTGAGAGCGTGGTCCAGCTGTCGTCCGAGGGGTCGAAGACCTCGAGGCTCGTGTGCTCCTTGCTCGAGTCGTAGCCGCCGACGACGAGCGCCCGCCCGTCCAGCAGCGCCGCTGCCGCGTGCTCGCGCCGGAAGGTGGGCCCCGGGACCGTCTTCCACGGGTTCGTCGCCGCCTTCGGGTCATAGCGCTCCGAGGGGACGCCGAGCATGCAGACGTTGCTCAGGCTGTCCTTGCAGCCGCCGACGATGAGGACCCGCCCATCCTTCAGCGCGACCGCCTGGTGGTCGAAGTGCTCCGAGCTCATGCTGGGGACGGCCGTCCAGGTGTCGGTCTTCGCGTCGTAGCGCTCGGCCGAGCTCAGGCCATGAGCCTGCGGATCGTAGCTGTAGCCACCGACGGCGAGGAGCGAGCCGTCCTGCAGCACGGTGAGGGTGTGGCGATGGCGGGGCACCGTGAGGTCGGCGAGCCTGTCCCAGCGCGCCGGGGCGGGGGGCCTGGTGTCCGGCGAGAGGTCGTGGCGGGCGTCGGGGCGCGGCTCGCCACGCTGGTCAGAGGCGCGGTCGGCGAGCCCCCGGTCGAGCCTCAGGTCGGCGGGGCTCGAGCTGTCGTTGCACGCGGCGATGACCACGACGAGCGCAGCGAGGTTTCGACGCATCACTCACCCACAGCTAGCTGTGTCTCGATGTTCGCCGCCGCCCACGGGCACTGTCAACCTCCGCCAGCGCTGGCCGCGGGGCCGCCAGCGGCCCACACTCACCTCGAGTGGGTCGCGCCCTGGCCGGGCCGGTTGTCCGGACGGCAGCGCGGGTGTATCACAAGACGAACAAGGAGAGCCCATGGACCTCATCTTTCTCGGCCCCCCCGGCGCGGGCAAGGGGACGCAGGCGGAGGCGATCATCAAGGCGCAGCAGATCCCGCAGATCTCCACCGGGGACATCATCCGCGCGGCGATCCGCGAGGGCTCGCCGCTCGGCAAGGAGTTCAAGTCCTACACGGACCAGGGCAAGCTGGTGCCCGACGAGCTGGTGAACCGCATGGTCGAGGAGCGGCTCAGGCAGCCGGACTGCGAGCGCGGCTTCCTCCTCGACGGCTTCCCCCGCACGGTGGCGCAGGCCGAGGCGCTCGACGGCATGCTCGCCGCGCGCGGGCGCAAGCTGCACCACGTGCTGCTCCTCGAGGTCCCCGACGCGGTGCTGCTCGAGCGGATCACCGGCCGCCGCAGCGACCCCACCACGGGGCGCGTCTACCACGTCAAGTTCGACCCGCCGCCGGCGGAGCTGGCCGCGCGGCTGATCCAGCGCAGCGATGACACCGAGGAGGTCCTCGGCAAGCGCCTGCAGGAGTACCACGAGAAGACGGCGCCGCTGATCCCCTACTACGAGAAGACGAAGCTCCTCCGGCGCATCGACGGGGTGGGGTCGATGGAGCAGATCCGCGAGAGGATCTCCGCGGTCCTCGGCGGGCGCTGACTCACTCGCCCTTCTCGGGTAAGATGCCGGGACCCGGGGCCAGCTCCGAGCCCGGGCCCACCCGGAGGGCGAGATGAGCGACGGAACCCAGACCAAGAGCAAGCGACCGCGCCGGCCGGTGCTCTGGCGCAGCGCCCAGTGCACCCCGGACGTCGAGTCGATCAAGCAGAACTTCATCCGCCACGTCCAGTCCTCGCTCGGGCGGGACGAGTTCTCGGCGACCGCGCTCGACCGCTTCCACGCGCTCTGCCTGACGGTGCGGGACTGCCTGATCGAGCGCTGGGTGAACACCCAGCAGACCTACTACCAGGCGAACGCGAAGCGGGTCTACTACCTCTCGCTCGAGTACCTGATGGGGCGGGCGCTGCACAACGCCATCGTCAACCTCGGCCTGCTCACGGAGTACCGCAAGGCGATGGAGGACCTCGGCCAGTCCCTCGAGGAGATGGAGGAGCTCGAGGTCGACGCGGGCCTCGGCAACGGCGGCCTCGGCCGCCTCGCCGCCTGCTTCCTCGACTCGATGGCGACGCTGCAGCTCCCGGGCTACGGGTACGGGCTGCGCTACGACTACGGCATCTTTCGCCAGGAGCTCCACGACGGGCGCCAGATCGAGGAGCCCGACGACTGGCTGCAGCTCCCCTACCCCTGGGAGATCGCGCGCCCCGAGTACGTGCTGATGGTCCGCTTCGGCGGCCGCGTCGAGGTCTACCGCGACGCCAGCGGCGCCGAGCGCTACCGCTGGGCGGACACGCAGAACGTCCTCGCCACGGCCTACGACACGCCGATCCCGGGCTTCGGCAACAACACGGTGAACACGCTCCGGCTCTGGCGCGCGCGTGCCACGCACGACTTCGACCTCGACGACTTCAACCAGGGGAACTACATCGCCTCCGTCGAGCACAAGGTGATGACCGAGAACATCACCCGCGTGCTCTACCCGAACGACAACTTCTACCTCGGGCAGGAGCTGCGGCTCCGCCAGCAGTACTTCCTCGTCTCCGCGACCATGCAGGACGCGATCCGCCGCCACCTGGTGAACCACCCCAGCGTCGACGACCTGGCCGAGAAGGCCGTCTTCCAGCTCAACGACACCCACCCCGCGCTGGCCGTCGCCGAGCTGATGCGCATCCTCCTCGACACCTACAGCCTCAACTGGGAGCGCGCCTGGGAGATCACCACCTCCTGCCTCGCCTACACCAACCACACGCTGCTCCCCGAGGCGCTGGAGAAGTGGCCGTCGGAGATGATCGGGCGGCTGCTGCCGCGGCACCTGCAGATCATCAACGAGGTCAACCGGCGCTTCCTCGCCCAGGTGCGCGAGCGCTTCCCTGGCGACGAGGCGCTGGTCCGCCGCGTCTCCATCTACGAGGAGGGCCCGGTGCAGCGCGTGCGCATGGCGCACCTGGCGGTGATCGGCTCCTCGTCGGTGAACGGCGTCGCCGCGCTCCACACCCAGCTGCTGAAGACGCGCGTGCTCCCCGACTTCCACCAGATCTGGCCGCGCAAGTTCAACAACAAGACGAACGGCGTCACGCCGCGGCGCTGGCTCCTCTCCTGCAACCCGGAGCTCTCCGCGCTGATCGAGCGTCGCGTCGGCGCCGGCTGGCCGGCGGACCTCGACCGGCTGGAGCAGCTGCGGCCGCTCGCCACCGACGCCGGCTTCCTCGAGGAGCTGGCCAGGGCGAAGGCCGCCGCGAAGGAGCGCCTCGCCGGTGCGCTCCGCTGGCAGCACGGCTACGAGATCGACCCCGCCTCGATCTTCGACGTGCAGATCAAGCGCATCCACGAGTACAAGCGCCAGCTGCTGAACTGCCTGCACATCATCCACCTCTACCGCGAGCTGACGCGCAACCCCGACGCCATCCAGGTGCCGCGCACCTTCCTCTTCGGCGGCAAGGCGGCGCCGGGCTACTTCATGGCGAAGCTGATCATCAAGCTGATCAACGACGTCGCCGAGACCGTGAACTCGGACGCGCGCACCCAGCAGAAGCTGCGCGTCTACTTCGTCCCCAACTACAACGTCGCGCTGGCCGAGATCCTCTTCCCCGCGGCGGACGTCTCCGAGCAGATCTCCACGGCTGGCTTCGAGGCCTCCGGTACCGGCAACATGAAGTTCGCCCTCAACGGCGCGCTGACGCTGGGCACGCTCGACGGCGCCAACATCGAGATCGCGGACGCGGTCGGTCGCGAGAACGTCTTCATCTTCGGCAACACCGTCGAGGACGTCACCCGCCTGCGCAAGGAGGGCTACGTCCCGCGGCACCTCTACGAGACCGACCCGCGCCTCCACGAGGTGATCAACCTGATCGGGTCTGACTTCTTCAACCCGCGGCACCCCGGCCTCTACCAGCCGCTGGTCGACGGCCTGCTCGGCTCCGATCACTACCTGCTGCTCGCCGACTTCGAGATGTATCGCGAGGCGCACCAGCAGGTGGACCGCGCCTATCGCGACCGCGGCCGCTGGTGGAGGAGCGCGGCGCTGAACGTGGCCGGGATGGGGCGCTTCTCCTCGGACCGCACCATCCGCGAGTACGTGCGCGACATCTGGCACGTGGAGGCCTACCCGGTCGAGGTCGAGTAGTCGAGGTCGAGCTCGAGCGCCGCGCACCCGCTCGAGCAGCGCAAGTAGCTTGAGCAACGCCAGGAGCAGCACCGATGAGCGATTCCTTCAAGGAGCAAGTGGCCCGCGGCATCCCGGAGACGCTGCCGCCCATGCCGCCGGAGGAGCCGGGCGTCAGCCACGCGCCGCCGCGCCGGCAGATCCTCACCACCGAGGAGCGCCGCCTGGCGCTGGCGAACGCGCTCCGCTACTTCCCGCCGCACCTGCACGAGGCGCTCGCGCCCGAGCTCGCCGCCGAGCTCGCCGAGGGCGGGCGCATCTACATGCGGCGCTACCGGCCCACCTACGAGATGCACGCACGCCCGATCGGCGAGTACCCCGCGCGCTGCGTCGAGGCCGCGGCGATCATGCTGATGATCACCAACAACCTCGACCCCGCGGTGGCGCAGCACCCGCACGAGCTGATCACCTACGGCGGCAACGGCGCCGTCTTCCAGAACTGGGCCCAGTACCTGCTGACCATGCGCTACCTCTCGCAGATGACCCGCGAGCAGACGCTGGTCATGTACTCGGGCCACCCGCTCGGGCTCTTCCCCTCGCACCCGCGCGCGCCGCGCGTGGTGGTGACGAACGGGATGGTGATCCCGAACCACAGCACCCCCGACGACTATGACCGGCTCAACGCGCTCGGCGTCACCTCCTACGGGCAGATGACGGCGGGCAGCTACATGTACATCGGCCCGCAGGGGATCGTGCACGGCACCACCATCACGCTGCTGAACGCCGGCCGCCGCTACCTCCACGTCTCCGAGGAGGAGGGGCTCGCGGGGCGGCTCTACGTCACCTCGGGGCTGGGCGGGATGAGCGGCGCCCAGGCGAAGGCGGCGGTGATCGCGGGGGCGATCGGCGTCGTCGCCGAGGTCAACCCGAAGGCGGTGCGCAAGCGCCACGAGCAGGGCTGGGTGCAGGAGGTGGAGCAGGACCTCGACAAGGTCCTCGCGCGCATCGAGCGCGCCCGTCGCGAGCGGCGGCCCCTCTCGCTCGCCTACCAGGGCAACGTGGTCGACCTCTGGGAGCGACTGGTGCAGGCCGGCCTCTCCATCGAGCTGGGCTCGGACCAGACCTCGCTCCACAACCCCTACGGCGGCGGCTACTACCCGGCCGGGCTCGGGCTCGAGGAGGCGAACGCCATGATGGCGCGCGACCCGGCCGCGTTCCGCGAGCGAGTGCAGGAGTCGCTGCGCCGGCACGTCGCTGCGGTGAACGCTCTCGCCGATCGAGGCATGGCCTTCTGGGACTACGGCAACGCCTTCCTCCTCGAGGCCTCCCGCGCCGGCGCGTCGGTGATGAAGCCGGACGGCTCCTTCCGCTACCCCTCCTACGTGGAGGACATCATGGGGCCGATGTGCTTCGACTACGGCTTTGGCCCCTTCCGCTGGGTCTGCGCCAGCGGCGACCCGGCCGACCTGGCGCGCACCGACGCCATCGCCGGCGAGGTGATCGAGGGCCTCGCGAGGAGCGCCACCCCGGAGACGCGACAGCAGCTGATCGACAACCTGCGCTGGATCCGCGCCGCGGGCGAGCACCGCATGGTGGTCGGCTCGCAGGCGCGCATCCTCTACTCGGACTGCTGGGGGCGCACGCAGCTCGCGCTCGCCTTCAACCGCGCCGTGCGCGAGGGGGCGATCAGCGCGCCCATCGTCCTCGGTCGCGACCACCACGACGTCTCCGGCACCGACTCGCCCTACCGCGAGACGGCGGACCTCCGCGACGGCAGCCGCTTCTGCGCCGACATGGCGGTCCACAACGTGATCGGCGACAGCTTTCGCGGCGCCACCTGGGTCAGCCTGCACAACGGCGGCGGCGTCGGCTGGGGCGAGGTGATGAACGGCGGCTTCGGGATGGTCCTCGACGGGTCGACCGAGATGGACGAGCGCGTCCGCGAGATGCTCCACTGGGACGTCAACAACGGCGTCGCGCGCCGCTCGTGGGCGGGCAACGCCGGCGCCCGCACCACCATCGAGCGCGCCATGCGCGAGGAGCCGCGGCTCCAGATCACCCTCGCCCAGCGCGCCGACGCGGCGCTCCTCGAGCGGGTGATCGGCTAGCGTTCCCGCTCACGAGTGATCACAATCTCCAGCGCGGTCTGCGGTGGGCGGCCTCGTTCCGAGCGGGCGGCCTCGTTCCGAGCGGGCGGCCTCGTTCCGAGGGGGCTACCGGACCGAGGGGCAAGGTCGGGAGATGGGCCGTTCCTCCCACCCATCGATCTTGCCCTCGAGGGCAAGGTCGATGGGTGGGCCTCCGGTCCCACCTCTCAGGTTGCGCGATTCAGCGCAAGGTCGGAGGGGAGACCTGGGGTCCCCCCTCCAAGGTTGCGCGAATTCACGCAAGGTGGAGGGGTGGGCCTCCGGTCCCACCTCCAAGGTTGCCCTCGGTCTCACCCCCGAGTTTGCCCTCGGACGCTCGCTCCAGACTGCGGCGGTCCTCCCGCAGCGGTCCGGGCCCTGCGGCCCTCAGACGAAGAGGCTCACCCGCTCGAACTTGCGCGCGTCGACCAGCCCCTGGTCGGTGAGGCGCAGCTCGGGGATGGGGACCAGCGAGAGAAAGCTCATCGCGGCGAAGGCGTCGGGCAGCGTGCAGCCGGCCTCGTGCGCGGCCGCGTTGAGCTCGTGCACCGCGGCGGCGACCTGCTCGAGCGGCTGCTCGCTCATCAACCCCGCGATGGGCAGCGCCAGCGCGGCCTTCACCTCGCCGTCGACGACGACCACCATGCCGCCCTTCAGGTCGATCAGCTCGATCGCCGCGCGCAGCATGTCGGCGTCGTTGGTGCCGAGCACGCAGAGGTTGTGGCTGTCGTGGCCCACCGAGGAGGCGAGCGCGCCGCGCTTGAGCCCGAACCCCTTGGCGAAGCCGAGGCCGATGCGGCCAGTCGCGCGGTGGCGCTCGATCACGGCGAGCTTGAGCGGGTCGCGCTCGGGGTCGGCCACCGCCTCGTCGCCGCGCACCGTCGCGTCCTCCTCGACGAGCCGGGTGACGATCTGGCCGGGGATCGCCTCGATCACGCGCACGCGTCGTCGCGCCGAAGGGCCGGTCGCGGTGGCCGCGGGGCAATTTGCCCTGCTCGCCTCCTTCGGAGGCTCCGCGATGGAGGGCAAATTGATCCGGAAGTCGCCGTCGTTGAGCCAGGCGACGTTCATGGTGCCGCGGATCTGGGCGTGCTCGACGTCGCAGGGCTTGAACAGCGGCTTGCCGTCGCGCGCGACGAGCTCGCCCTTCTTGAAGACGAGCCGCGGGTTGGGGGCGCGGAGATCATCGAAGACGACCAGGTCGGCCCAGTACCGGGGCAGGATGGCGCCGATGTTCTTGAGCCGGTAGAACTCCGCGGTGTTGATGGTCGCCATCTGGATCGCGGTGACCGGGTCGAGCCCCGCCGCGATGGCCAGCCGCACGTTGTTGTCGATGTGGCCCTCGCTGATCAGGCTCGCCGGGTGGCGGTCGTCGGTGACGAAGGAGAAGTTGCGGCTGTTGGCCGGGCTGACCAGCGGCAGCAGGTCGAGCAGGTTCTTCTCGGCCGAGCCCTCGCGCAGGTGGACGTGCATGCCGAGGCGCAGCTTCTCGCGCGCCTCCTCGACGGTGATCGACTCGTGGTCGGAGCGCGCGCCGGCGAGCGCGTAGGCGTTGAGCTGCTTGCCGGAGAGGCGCGGCGCGTGGCCGTCGATGCGCTTGCGGTGGCCGACCAGGAGCTTGGCCAGGACCTCGCCGTCGCCGGCGAGCACGCCGGGGTAGTTCATCATCTCGCCGATGCCGACGACGCGCGGCTCCTCGATCAGCAGATGCAGGTCCCAGGCGGTGAGGCGAGCGCCGCTGGACTCGAGCGGCGTGGCCGGCACGCACGACGGGAGCATGATGAAGAGGTCCAGCGGCAGCCCCGGGCGCTCCTCGAGGACGTAGCGGATCCCCTCGAGGCCGAGCACGTTGGCGAGCTCGTGCGGGTCGATCACCACCGCGCCGGTGCCGTGCGGGACGATGGCCCGGGCGAACTCGCCGACCGTGAGCAGCGAGCTCTCCAGGTGGATGTGGCCGTCGATGAAGCTCGGCGCGAGGTAGGCGCCATCTAGCTCGATGACCTCGCGCGCCTGGTACTCGCCGAAGCCGACGATCCTGCCGTCGACGACCGCGACGCTGGCGCGGTAGATCTCGCCCGAGACCACGTTGATGACGCTGGCGTCTCTGAGCAGCAGATCAACCGGGGCCTGGTCGAGGGCCTTCTGGATCTTGTCCTGTACGTCGCGCATCGTGCGAAGCTAGCATCACCGTCGGCGGCCGTAAACGGTTTCGCCCTGGCCTCCCTGGCCTGGCGACGGCGGTCCCGGACGTCACTGCGGTCCGGGCGGCCTCGGGCACACCATGAGCGCGCCCGTGCCGGCCGGGACCGTGGTCAGGGTCAGGCGGGCGTAGCGCATGCGATGCCCGCCCTCGTAGATGCCCACCACGCCCGCGTCGAGGTCGTCGAAGTAGAAGAAGCCCGCCAGGCGGCCGCCGAGCTGGCAGGTGCCGTGGGTCAGGCAGTGCTCCCGCAGGCGCAGCGGGCACAGGTCCGAGAGCCGTGCGTCCCCCGTCGCCGGGGCCGCGAGCGCCGCGGTGGCCGCGAGCGCCGTGGCGACCCGCGGGGCGCTCCCGAGGCTGCCGAGCTCGATGAACCCGGGAGTGTCGGAGAGGTCCATGAAGAGCGCGAAGACCCGGCTCAGGTCGGGCTCCCGCATGAGCGCGAGCCGCAGGGCGTCGATCGCCGCGCGGCGCTCGGCCGCCTCGGCTTGCATGAGCAGCTGCTTCTTTCGGTTCGGAGCGCGCACCGGCTTCATCTCTGTCCTCCTTTGCGGGAGAGAGATGGCAAGGGGCGTGCCGCGGCCTCCGCGATGGGGATCCGCGGAGATGCGGCGCGCGCCGAGGGGCGCTGTCCGGTGGGTCGGTCCGGCACGTGCGGCGCACCGGACGAGAGCGCGACCTGGGACCCGGCAGGCTCAGCGGTTTGCTCCCGGCTTGCTCCCTACCTGGGATACGGACGGAGAGCGCGAGGACGAGAGCGCGAGGATAGCCGGTGGGTGGAGCTCGTGGCTGCATTGACGCTTGCGCGAGGTCATGGCCAGCTCGCCTGCGGATCGGCTAGATTGGAGCAGGTCGGGCGGTCGCACGGAGCGCCGCGACCCACAACTGGAGCCTCATGATCGACGATCACTACGAGCTCCTCGGCCTCGAGGAGGACGCCACTCCGGAGCAGATCAAGAAGGCGTTCAAGGAGCTGGCGCTGAAGTACCACCCGGACCAGCACCCGTCGCCGATCGCGAACGCGCTCTTCCGGGCCATCAACGAGGCCTACCAGGTGCTGCGCGATCCGGAGAAGCGGCGCCAGTATGACCACCTGCGGCGCCTGCGAGCGCGAATGCCACGAGGGGCCTCGCGCGCCGAGCCGCCCGCACCTCCGCCC
>JAKLHH010000172.1 GCA_022710245.1 Myxococcota bacterium | reverse complement strand
CCGCGCGGCGCTACACGACGACGAGCCCGATGGGGCGGGTGACTCAGAGCTGGGTCGACGCCCTGGGCCGCGTGACGCGGGTCGAGGCGCCAGGACGCGCTCCGGTCCTCTACACCTACGACGGCCGCGGGCGCCTGGCGACGGTGAGCGAGGGCGAGGGCGCTGGCGCGCGGCTGACGTCGATGGTCTACGACGCCAATGGGCTGCTGGCGAGCGTGACGGACCCGCTCTCGAGGGTGACGGGCTACCAGCACGACCAGGCGGGTCGCGTCACCCAGCAAACCCTACCGGGTGCACGGGCCGTGCTCTTTGGCTATGATCCGAACGGCAACATGACGTCGTTGACCCCACCAGGAAAGCCCGCCCACGGCTTCGGGTACACGCCCGTGGACCTGGAGCAGAGCTACACACCGCCGGACCTCGGCTGGGGCGGGGCGGCGACGAGCTACGAGTACAACCTCGACCGGCAACTGAAGAAGGTCACGCGGCCCGATGGGCAGGTGATCGAGTATGCCTTCGACACCGGGGGCAGGCTCTCGACGGTGACGACGCCGACGGGCGTCACCTCCTACAGCTACTCCTCGACGACGGGGACGCTTTCGAGCATCGCAGCGCCGGGCGGCGTGACGCTGAGCTACACCTGGGACGGCTCGCTGCCGACGAGCACGACGCTCGCCGGCCCGGTGGCGGGCGTGGTCTCGCGGACCTACAACGCCGACTTCGACGTGGCCTCGACAACGGTCGCCGGCACCGGGGTGAGCTACACCTACGACAACGACCGGCTGCTGACCGGCGCTGGTGCGCTTGTCGTGTCGCGTGCTCCGACGACGGGATTCGTCACCGGCACGAGCCTCGGCACCGTGACGACCGCGCGGACCTACTCGGCCTTCGGCGAGCTCCGGACGACGAGCGCGACCGCCGGCGCGACGGCGCTCTACGCCACGACGTACACCCGCGACAGCCTCGGCCGCATCGTCCAGCTCGAGGAGACAATCCAGGGCGACGCCTCGACGACGCTCTTCGACTACGACACCGCCGGCCGCCTCTGGAAGGTCACCGTCGACGGCGTGCTGACGGCAGAGTACCTCTACGACGCCAACGGCAACCGCACGGCCGTCACGAACGACCTCGGCCTGACGACGAGCGCCACCTACGACGTCCAGGATCGCCTCCTGACCTACGGCGCCGCGAGCTACACGTACACGAAGAACGGCGAGCTCGCGACGAAGACCGACGCGGGCGGAGTGACCACGCACTCCTACGACGTCCTCGGCAACCTCCGGAGCGTGGTCCTCCCCGACGGCAAGATCATCGAGTACGTGATCGACGGCCAGAACCGCCGCGTCGGCAAGAAGGTCAACGGCGCCCTGGTGCAAGGCTTCCTCTGGGACGACCAGCTCCGCATCGTCGCCGAGCTTGACGGCAGCGGCGCCGTGGTGAGCCGCTTCGTCTACGCGGAGGGCGTCAACGTCCCCGAGTACATGGTCAAGGGCGGCACGAGCTACCGCATCCTCACCGACCATCTCGGCGGTCCGCGCCTCGTCGTCGACGTCGCGACTGGCGCCGTCGCCCAGCGTATCGACCGCGACGAGTGGGGCCGCGTGCTGCAGGACACCGCGCCAGGCTTCCAGCCCTTCGGCTTCGCCGGTGGCCTCCTCGACCGCGACACCGGCCTCGTCCGCTTCGGCGCCCGGGACTACGACCCCGATGCCGGCCGCTGGACCAGCAAAGACCCGATCACGTTCGACGGCGGCGACAAGAACCTCTACGGCTACGTGCTCGCGGATCCGGTCAACGGTGTCGACCCCGAGGGTCAGCAGTCTGGAGTTGATGCTGCACAGTGGCTCTCGGGATGGGGGCCGTGGGGCCGGGCTGCCGCGACAGCTCTGCTCGTGTGCGTGGCGATCTACGAGTTCGCAAAGCCTAAGTCAAAGAGATGCAAGTGCCTCTGCTACGCTGGTGGCTTCTTTGACGCCAAGGACCTTGCAAGGTGCCAAGAGTACTGTGCGCCCGGGGGAGGAAGATGCATCTGAGGGCGACTTCAGCCCCTGCGCTGCGGATCGTCGAAAGAATGGCGGTGGCATTCGATGGTGCCACCGGATTTGAACTCTCGTCGTTCATGGTGTCTTCGCGGTCGTCGGGGCAGTGCTTGACGCGGTCCTTCCACTGTTACTCATACGGTTCCTTCACTTTGATACAGGTGCACGGCTCTCCACGAACCGCTTGGGCCCGTGATATCGAAAGGCGTCTCGTGAAGGCCGGGTATGAGCGCGCATGGCGACTTGGTGATGAGCTTGGTCTTCGACGCTGGATCTCCGGTAGACACGCTCGCATCGCTGAGCTGGACTTTCTGAGACTGATCGGAGAGACAGGCTCGCCCCAACTCTGGCCGGCACGCAGCAAGACCCTGCAACCCGTTCGGCCGCGCAAACGCCCCAGAAGCGAATGGGAGACCGTCCTTGATGCAGCGCGACAGGCGCGAGTCAGATGGGATGCTTGCGCGATCGGCTATTCGCGTCGTGCGGTGATGACGCCCGTTGCCACGACCAGAACAACGTTGGAAGTGTCGGCGGTGGCTTTCAATCGCCTGCCATCCGACTTGTCCATCATCGTCTCTGCGCAGCTGAGCGATCCGGCGCAGGAACTGCCGCCAGCAATCCGCCGGAGTTGCCGCGAGCTGCTTCGCCGTAAAGGATACCGAGTAGATCTGCGCAAGTCTCAAGTTTGGGGCACCAGGCCGACGAGGAGCGCAGCCTGCGCTGCTCGTGAAGGCGCGCGGGTATTCACCGAGCTTCAAGAGCTGCGGTAGCTGGCTGAGCACGCTGGTGATGGCCGATAGCAGACGCGGCCGGAGCACCGGCCACCCGGGGCATCAGCGGGCGCCCATGGGCGTCTGGCAGCAAGGCGTCACGACCTACGGCTACTCGCCGACCACGGGGACGCTCTCGAGCATCGCGGCGCCGGGCGGCGTCGCTGAGCTACACCTGGGACGGCTCGCTCCCCACGAGCACCACGCTCGCCGGGCTCGTCGCGGGCACTGTCTCGCGGACCTACAACACCGACTTCGACGTCTCCTCGACGACGGTCGTGGGCACGGCGGTCAGCTACACCTCTAGTTCAATTCACGATCGCGGCGCATGGCCATTGGCGTCGTATCGGTGGGCAAGGCGCACTCGGCCCTCCTGCCCGCCGTGTAGCGCGGCGACGGGGACGAACAACGAAGATCCGTGGCAGAGGGGGATCGGCTCAGCTCAGCTCAGCTCAGCTCAGCGACTACCGCTTGAGCGCCATGATCTCCTGGAGCATCTCGTCGGCCGTGGTGATCGTCTTCGAGTTGGCCTGGAAGCCTCTCTGGAAGGTGATCATGTCGACGAACTGCTTGCCGAGGTCGACGTTCGACTGCTCGAGCGCGCCGGCGTTGATGGCGCCCATCCCGCCGTTGGAGGCGACCCCGACCAGCGCCGGGCCGGACTTGGCCGTGGCGATGAAGAGGTTGCCGCCGACCCGCGTCATCTCCTCCGGGCTCTGGAAGCTCGCCAGCAGGATCTGGCCCACCGTGCGCTTCTGGCCGTTCGAGAAGACCCCGTTGATGGTCCCGTCCGGATCGATCGCGATGCCGGAGATGGAGCCCGCGCCGTAGCCGTTCTGATCCATGAAGGTGAGCGCCGACTTGGAGGCGAAGCTGGTCGATCCCTTGAGCCCGGTGCCGCCGCCGCCGGTCGGGTCGCCGAAGCTGACCGCGATCGCCTGGCCGGCGGTGGCGCCGATGAAGTTCGCGGTGATGCCGCCAGTCTGCCCGGTCAGGCGGCCCTGGGTGTCGAAGTTCAGCGTGCCGGTGCCGATCTCCGACGGCGTGCCGGCGGTGCCGCCGGTGACGTCGGCGCCGTCGACGACCGCGTGCCAGCTGAAGGCGCCGGCGGCGGCCTCCTTGCGGAAGTAGACGCTGACCGAGTGCGACTTGCCCACCGAGTCGTAGACCGTCATGGTGCTGGAGAAGTTGCTCGCCGTGGACAGGTCGAAGCCCGCCGTGATCGGGGTTGGCCAGGCCACCGCCGGGGTGGTCGAGCTCGACTCCAGGTTCGCGTAGATCTTCGCGGTGGTGGTGGTGACCGGCGACATCTGCGACTGGTTGATCTTGATGTCGGTCACCGTCTTCACCAGGTTGCCGCTGGCGTCGACGGAGTAGCCCTGCGCGGCGAGGCCGTTCTGGTTGACCAGCTTGCCGTCCTTGTCGAGCGTGAACTGGCCCGCGCGGCTGTAGAAGAGGCCGTCCAGACCCTCGGCGCTGCCCTTGACCATGAAGAAGCCGTTGCCCTGGATGGCGAGGTCGGTGGCGACCCCGGTGCCGAGCATGGCGCCCTGGGTGAAGAGCTTCTGGATGCTCTCGAGGCGCGAGCCGAGGCCGATGTCGCCGATGCCGCCGCCGACGGAGCGCGCGAGGACGTCCTCGAAGTTCGCGCGCGAGTTCTTGTAGCCGACCGTGTTCGCGTTGGCGATGTTGTCGCCGACGACGTTGAGGGCCTCACCGTGCGCGGTCAGACCCGCGGCTCCCGTGTACAGACTGCTGATGACTGACATGTGAATCCTCCTGGGTATGGTGTTTCTGTCATGAACCGGTTGAAGTGCCGCCCGGGGCGCGGATCGAGATGACGTCCCCGACCGCGACCGTGGCGGACCCTATTTCGAGGATCGGCGCGCCGTTCTTGTACGTGATACCGGTGACGATGCCGTGGAACCTCGTGCTGGCATCAACCGCGGTGCCGCTGGCGTCCTTGGCGCTCACCTGGATCTTGTAGCTACCGGCGGGGAGGGCGTTGCCGTTCGCGTCCTTCCCGTCCCAGGTGTAGGAGTTGACGCCCGCGTTCCGCGCACCGAGCGCGAGGGTGCGGACCTCTTTGCCGTTGCTGTCCGTGATCTTGATCGTCACCTCCTTGGCGGCGCCGCCGAGATCGAAGTTGATCGCAGCGGAGCCCGATGCAGAGAGGTTGAGGACGTCGCCCTTCGCCTCGACCTCTCTTCCGATCAGCGACGCGACCTGTCCGTTCGTCATCGCCGCCTGCCCGACCTGCAGGATGGCGAGGTTCTGGTTTGCTCCCATCAGCTGCTCGAGGCTGGAGAACTGCGCGAGCTGCGCGACGAACTCGCTGTTCTCCATCGGCTGCAGCGGATCCTGGTGCGCGAGCTGCGCGACGAGGAGCTTGAGGAAGTCCTCCTTGCCGAGGTTCGAGGTGCCGGACACCGCCGAGCTGAGGGAGGCCGACTGGTTCGAGCTGTAGGACTGCAGTGCGCTGGTTTCCATCAGACCACCACCTCGATGAAGCTGCGCCGGCTGCGGGCGCCGCTGGTTGCCTCCGCGGCCTGCCCGCCGCGTCCCTCCTGCTCCGCCTCGGCCTCGGGCTCCACCGCCCTGGTCCGCACCTCGAAGGTGCCGAGCTGCAGACCCCAGCGCTGGAGCCCTTCCTCGATAGCGTCGCGGCTCTCCCGGAGGACGCGCGCCACGCGCGGGTCCTCGAGGCGCGCGCGGACGTGCACGCGCACGCCCTCGAGCGCGATGCTCAGGCATAGCCCGCCGAGCTCGACCGGGCGCAGGCGCAGCTCCACCCGCGGCTCGCCGCGCCGCGCGGCGTCGCGGAGCGCCCGGCAGAGCGTCCGCGTGGCCTGCGGCGTCAGCCGCGGCAGCCCGGGCGCGATCTCCAGCGTCGCGCTGGTCGTCGACGCGGCCACGAGCTGCGCCTGCCAGTCGTCGCCGGCGAGCGCTCCACTCCCCGGCTTCAGCAGCAGCTCCGCGAAGCCTCCCTCGCCGGGGTCAACCGGCGCGGGTGCTGGGTCCGCGGCTGCTGGCGCGGTGATCGGCTCGATGCGCCATGGGACCTGCATCACGGCTCCTCCTTGGGCTCGGGCTTCGTCTTGGGCTCGGCCTTCTTGGGCTCGGCCTTCTTGGGCTCGGGCTTCTTGGGCTCTGCCTTCTTGGGCTCTGCCTTCATCTTGGGCTCAGCCTTCGTCTTGGGCTCTGCCTTCGTCTTGGGCTCAGCCTTCGTCTTGGGCTCTGCCTTCGTCTTGGGCTCTGCCTTCGTCTTGGGCTCGGGCTTCGTCTTGGGCTCTGCCTTCGTCTTGGGCTCGGGCTTCGTCTTGGGCTCTGCCTTCGTCTTGGGCTCTGCCTTCGTCTTGGGCTCTGCCTTGTCGCCCTCGGCCTTGGCCTTGCCCTCGGCCTTCGCGGCCACGTCGGTCTTGGCCTTCGCCTCGGTCTTGCCCTCGGTTTTGCCTTCGGGCTCGGGCTTCGTCCGCATGCGAGACAGCTCGGGCTCGGGAGCCGCGTCGGGCTTCGCGCGCCTGGCCCGCCGCGCCGCCTTCGTCGCCGCCTTCGTCGTCGGCTTCGCCTTCGGCGCGAGCGGCGTCGCTGGTGCCTTCGCCGCCGCGGGCGCCACGGGCGCCGCCGGGGCCTTCGGACCTGACACCGCGGGCGCAGACGGCGAGGCCGGCGGCGTCGGAGGCCGCGGGCCTGGCGCGGCCGGCGCGGCGCTCGCGGCCGGCGCCGGCGTCGGCGTCGGCGTCGGCGTCGGCGACCCGCTCGTCGACGGCGGGGGCGCGGCCGGCGCGGCCAGCGGTGCCGCCGGCGCAGCCTGCGCTCCACGCCGCCGCTCGTTCGCCGTCGAGCTCGCGGTCGGCTCTCCGCTGCCCCCGGCGAGCCGCGCGCCGATCAGCGCCGCTCGCTCGGCCGGGACCTGCGAGAGGATCTGGGCCACCCGCTTGGCCTCGAGCTGCTTGAGCGCGGAGGCCGCCAGGCCCGGGTCCATCTCGGCGAGCATGCCGGCCGAGGCGCGCACCGGCATCACCTTGAGCACGCGCACCAGATCCACCGTCGTCGGGGCGGGCGGCGGCTGCGGCGTCGGAGCCGGCGGTGTGCTCGCCTTGGTCCCCGCTGCGCCGGTGCCTGCCGCGCCAGCGGCCGCGGGCTTCGCGTGGCCAGCGCCCGCGTCGCTTCGCCGCAGCCGCTCGGCCAGGCGCTGCTCGCGCTCCGCCAGCTCCCGCTCCTTCTTCTCGAGGTCGAGCCCGCGCCTGCGCTCGGCGGCGAGCTGCCGCAGCTCCTCGATGCTGAAGGTCATCGCGTCCTGCTTGCGCGGGCGGTCGGGGCGGGCGTCGCCGCGCGTCGGGTCCTTGCGCAGGCCGTCCGCGTGCGCGCCGCGGTCCCCGCGAGCGCCGCGGTCCGCGTGGGCGCCGCGATCGCCGCCGCCGTCCGCGTGACCGGCCTCGTGCGCGCCGGCCTCGTGCCCGGCGTCGCTCGCCTCCTCCGTGCCCTTGTGCTTCTCCTCGCCGCGGCAGCCGCCGACGCCGACGCCGCCGCCGAGGCCCACCGCGACCACCAGCGCGAGGCCGAGCAGCCCGCCGCCCCGCCTGCGGGAGGCGATCTCGTCGAGCACCCGGCGCTCGCGGCGGCGCTCCTCGTCGCTCCGCCGGTCGAGGATGCGCTGCCGCAGGATCTCCACCTGGCGCAGCATGCGCTGGTACTCGAGCGCGGTCTGGCGGGCCTGGGCGAGCACGGCCTCCCCGGTCGTGGCCGCGCGCTCCGCCTGCCGCCGCCCGGCGTCCATCGTCTCCAGCGACGCGATGGTCAGCCCGTCGGTGCCTACGGCCTGCAGCAGCTCGTCGCGGCTCTCCTGCGTCAGCCGCTCCTGCTCCTCCTGCAGCTCCCGCAGCCGCGCCTGGGCGCGGGCGAGCTCCTCGGCGGCGCTGTCGCGCTGCTGCTGTCGGGTCCTGACCAGGCGATCGACGGGCGTCATGCGAGATCTCCTGGCAGCGGCGCGCCGAGGGTGCCCAGCCACTGCAGCGTCTGCAGCGGCGGCGTCTGGTCGGTCATCCCCTGGCGCAGGAAGCGCGTGAGCTCGGCCTTGCGCGCGAGCGCCTCGTCGAGGCGCAGGTTCTTGCCCGGCTGATAGGCGCCGATGCTGACCAGGTCCTCGCTGTCCGTGATGATCGAGAGCACCTCCCGCACGCGGCGCGCCGCGACCTGGTGCGCGGGCTCGGCGACGTCGGGCATCACACGGCTCGTGCTCCGGAGCACGTCCACCGCGGGGAAGTGCCCCATGCCGGCCAGGCGCCGCGAGAGCACGATCTGCCCGTCGAGGATGGCCATCGCCGCGTCGGCGACCGGGTCGGCCATGTCGTCGCCCTCCATCAGCACCGTGTAGAGACCGGTGATGCTGCCGCTGCCCAGCCGGGGGCCGGCGCGCTCGAGGAGCAGCGGCAGGCGGGCGAAGACCGAGGGCGTGTAGCCCTTGGTCGTCGGCGGCTCGCCGATGGCGAGGCCCACCTCGCGCTGCGCCATGCAGACGCGCGTGAGCGAGTCCATCACCAGCAGGACCTTGAGGCCCTGGTCGCGGAAGTGCTCGGCGACCGTGGTCGCCAGCAGCGCCGCGCGCAGCCGCTCGAGCGGCGGGCGATCCGAGGTCGCCGCGATCACCACCGTGCGGCGCGCGGCGTCGCTCTCCCGGAAGGAGCGGACGAAGTCGCCGACCTCGCGACCGCGCTCGCCGATCAGCGCGAGGATGAGGACGTCGCAGGCGGCCCGGTGCGCGATCATGGAGAGGAGCACCGTCTTGCCCACGCCGGGGCCGGCCATGATCCCCATGCGCTGCCCCTCGCCGCAGGTGAGGAGGCCGTCGATGACGCGGATGCCGAAGAAGATCGGCGAGGCGACCGGGCGTCGCTGCAGCGGCGTCAGCGGGTCGGCGTGGAGCGGCCGGCTCGTCGCCGGCGTCTCCAGGGGCGCCCCGTCGAGCGGGCGCCCGAAGCCGTCGATGATGCGGCCGAGGAGCTCGGGGCCGACCGCGACCCTGCCGCTCCGGCCGCGCCGGATGACGCGCGCGCCGGCCGCGACCCCGCGGAGCTCCCCGAGCGGCATCAGCAGCGCGCGGTCGTCGACGAAGCCGGAGACCTCGGCCGGGATCCGCCCCTCGGGCGTCTCGATCTCGCAGAGCTCGCCGACCGCGGCGCCGGCCGCGTAGGCCTCGGCCAGGATGCCGACCACGCGGACCACGCGGCCGTCCACCCAGAGGCGCGAGGCCTGCCGGGCGCGATCGCAGAGGCGGGGGGTGTCGAGGTGCGGCGTCATGAGCGCACCTCCCCCTCGAGCGCCTCGCCGATCGCGCGCAGGCGGCCAGCGACGGTCGCGTCCACCCGCGCGAGGCGCGTCTCGAGGACGCACCCGGCCGCGATCTGCGCGTCGGCGCGGACGCGCAGCCGCCGGCCGTCGTCGTCACCGAGCTCGCGGGCCACCAGCTCGAAGCTCGCCGGCGGGACCACCACCTCCACCTCGTCGGCGTCCCCCAGCAGCCGCAGCCCCTCGCGGGCGAGCCGCGCGGCGTAGCCAGGGTCCTCGCGCAGCTCGCGCGTGACCACCGCCTCGGCGATGCACAGCGCGAGCTCGATGACCTGCGCCTCGATCGCGGCGCGGAGCCGCTCGCGCCCGTCCTCGAGGTCGCGCAGGAGCTCGCGCAGCCGGAGCTGATCGGCCTCCGCGCGCGCCCGGGCCTCGGCCTCCGCGCGCTCGCGCCCCTCGGCCTCGCCGCGCGCCGTGGCCTCCGCCACTCGCTGCTCGAAGAGCGCCTGCTGGGCGATCGCGGGGTCCGGCGGCGGCGGCTCGGGCTGGGGGGGCTCGAACGCCGGCTGCACCCCGGAGGCCGCCTGGGCCGCGCCCAGCCACGTCGGCGGCGCGGCCGTGCGCGAGACCTGGAAGGAGAGGGGGCGCACGGTGGCCATCACAGCATCTCCTCGCCGCGGCCCTTGATGTTGAGCTTGCCCTCGGAGATCAGCTTGAGGGCGGTGCTGATGATCTGCTGCTGGGCGTTCTCGACGTCGACGAGGCGCACCGGCGGCATCATGTCGAGCTCCTCCTGGAGCATGCTGGCGGCGCGGCTCGACATGCAGGAGAGGAGCTTCTCCTTGAGGGCGCTCGAGGCGGTCTTCAGCGCGACGAGGAGCGTGTCGCTCTGCACCTCGCGCAGGAGCTGCTGCAGCCCGCGGCTGTCGGCCTCGATCAGGTGCTCGAAGGAGAACATCGCGCGCTGCAGCTTGGCGGCCTCCTCCGGGCGGTGCTCGGCGATCTTCTCGAGGAGCTCGGTCGCGGCGGTGCCGGGGAGCTCGTTCAGGATGTTCGCCGCCGAGGCGATCCCGTCCACCTCGCCCTCGCCCACGCGGCCGGAGAGCTCGAGGCCGCCGAGGCCGTCCTCGGCGTCGGCGAGCGCCTCGGCCGGCACCGCGCGGAG
>JAKLHH010000171.1 GCA_022710245.1 Myxococcota bacterium | reverse complement strand
CCGTCGCGCTCCGGCGCGGTCAGGGTGGACGACCCTACCTCGAGGCGCTCCGCGCGCTGGCGAGCGCGCTCGGTGCTGCCCGCCAGCCAGGGCCGGCGCTCGACACCAGCGAGCAGGCGCTCGGGGTCGCGCGGGGGCTGCGAGACCCCGGCGCGCTCGCGGCGACCCTCGCCGCGGCCAGCGCGCTCGCCGAGGACCGCGGGCAGCTTGACCGTGCCCTCACGGCGGCGCGCGAGGCGCTGGCGGTCGCGGCGGGAGGAGGGCTGGCGCGAGCTCACCTGGCAGCGGCGCTCCGGCTAGCGCGCGTCTCTCGTCAGCGCGGCCGGGCCGATCCTGCGGCGCTCGCGGTGTTGACCCGCGAGGCAGCGGAGCCCGTCGGCGCCACCGCGCGCGCCCGGGCGTGGCGGGTCGAGGTGGAGCTGGAGCTCGCCCGCGCCGCGACGGCCGCGGCGCGAGAGGGCGAGGCGCTCGAGCATGCGCGCCAGGCGCTGGAGCTCGCCCGCGGCGCGCGGGCGGCGGAGGCGCGCGAGGAGCTGGCCCGCATCCTCGCCGGGCTGGGGGACTCGGGCGAGGCGCTCGCGCTCCTCGAGAAGGAGGCGGACGGCGTCGCGGAGGTGCGACGGCTGACGCTGCGAGGGGTGCTGGAGGCCGAGCTCGGCAGGGCCGGCGGGCTCGGCACCCTGGAGCGAGCCCTCGCGCTCGCTTCGCGCCGCGGCTGGCCGGAGCAGGCCGCGCTGGTCCGCCGGCAGCTCGCGCGACGGCTGCTGGCGCTCTCGCGCGCCTCGGACGCGCAGGCGCAGGCGCGGGCAGCGCTCGAGGCCGACCTCGCGCGCGGGGACCCGCGGGCGGTCGCCGCGGACCGCCTCGAGCTCGGCCGCTGCGCGCGGGCGCTCCGGCTGCCGGGCGTCGCGGCCGGGCACCTGGAGCGGGCGCGCCGCGCGGCCGCCGACGCGGGCGCCAGCCAGCTCAGCCTCGCCGCAGGGATCGAGCTGGCCGAGCTGGCGCTGGCCGAGCAGCGCTGGGACGTCGCGCTCGCCCGCTTTCGCGCCGAGCGCTCGCTCGCGACCGCGGTCGGCGACGAGCGCGCCCGGCTTCAGCTCGCGCTGGGCGCGGCGCGCTCTCTCCGGCGGCTCGGTCAAGGCCCCGAGGCCCTGGCCACGCTGCGCGCCGCGCTCCGCCGGACCCCGACGCCGGCACCCGCCGCCGCGGACCCGCTCTTCGAGGAGCTCGCAGATCTGCTCGCGGCCCGCGGCGACGCGGTAGGCGCCCTGCAGGCGGCGGAGCGGGCTCACGCGATGGCGCTCCTGCGCCTCGACCGCGCGCAGCAGCTCCTCGGGCGCGGGCCCGCCGGTGCCCGGGCGCTCGCGGAGGGCCTGCGTCCCCCCTGGCGCCAGGTGGCGCGCGGCCTCGACGCCGGAGAGGTGCTGATCCGCCTGCTCCCGACGCGCGAGCGGCTGCTGGTCTGGACGCTCGATCGGCGGGGGCTCGCGGTGACGCGCGTCGATCTCCCCGAGGATCGCCTGGCGGCCAGCGTCGCGCGCCTCCGCGACGCGCTGGAGTCCTTCCAGGAGGTGCGTCCCCTCGCGCGGCGGCTCTACGGCTGGCTGATCGAGCCCGCCCTCGGCGAGCGCCGGACCCGGCGGCTGATCGTCGTGGCCACCGGCCCGCTCCGCAACCTGCCGCTCGCCGCGCTGCATGACGGCGTCGACTTTCTCGGTGGACGCTACCGGCTCTCGCAGCTCCCCAGCCTGGCCGCCGCGGCCTGGCGCTCGGCGCCCATGCCGAGCCCGGCGCGGCTGCGCCCGGTCTCGCTGAGCCGCGGCGAGGACGCCACGGGCCCGCTGCCGTTCACGCGCAACGAGTCGCTCGCGCTCGAGCGGAGCTTCCCTCGCACGCGAGTCCTCCTCGAGCGAGATGCCACCCGCCAGGCACTGATCCAGGCGGCGGGCGCGAGCGAGCTCCTCCACGTGGCCTCCCACGCCATCTACTCCGCGGCGGACCCGCTGCAGAGCAGCCTCCGGCTCGCCGACGGCGAGCTCACGCTGGAGCAGGTGCTGGCGCTCCGCCTCGCCGGCGGCCTGGTGGTGCTCTCGGCCTGCGAGACCGGCGTGGCCTCCGACCGCGAGGAGCTCCCCGGCTTCAACGAGGCCTTCCTCCTCGCGGGCGCGGGGGTGGTCGTCTCCACGCTCGCGCGCACCAGCGACCTCGGCACGGCGCTGGTGATGAAGTACTTCTTCCGACACCTCCGGCGCGGCGAGGACGTCGCCGACGCGCTGCGGGCCGCGCAGGCGGAGATGCGAGAGCGCTACTCGCACCCTGGCTTCTGGGCAGCCTTCCGGGTGGACGGCATCCGCTCGACGGACCTCCGCGTCACGCGGTGATCGGCTGCGCTCCCGCGCTCGCGCTGGTGCTGGCGCCGCCTGAGCAATCAGGTGCGGATCCAGCGCGAGCTGCTTGGCTCAAGCGGGCAGCGGGACCGTCAGCGGCACGGGGCGGACGTGGGGGAGCGGTAGGCACACGCTCAGCGGGGGGGCGGTCTAGTGGCGTTCCTCGTAGGCGCTGTAGGCCTCGCCCATGCGCTGCTTGGCCTCGTCGATCTTCTCGCCGATGGCGCCCTGCGCCCGGGACACCTGCTGCTTGCCGCGACGAACCAGCCGTCCCAGCTGCATCCGTGCCTCCCGTCCGCTCACCGGCGCGGTCAGGAACGCGACCGCCACCCCGGCGATGGCCCCCACGATGAAGGAGATCGCCAGGTGGCCGCCGCCGAAGCGGCTCTTCTCAGTGCTGCTCTGCATCACGGTCCTCCTCGGGAGCTCGCGTCGCGAGCTCCGCCGTCAAGGTGCTGGGGTCCTCCTGCCGCGGCCGATGAACAGGAACACCACGAACGCGATCAGCCCGGCGACGAAGAGCACCTTGGCGATCCAGGCCGCAGTGCCGGCGATGCCGGTGAAGCCGAAGATGGCCGCGATGATCGCCACCGCCAGAAAAGTCAGAGCCCAACCGATCATGATCTCCTCCTTTGGTCGCAAATGGGACTGCAACGCTCGTGCCGCGAGTGACCCGAGTCGCCTTCGAGCGCCCGCGCCTTCGCCCTGCTCGGCGTCCTGCGGACGCTCCGCGATCAGGGGGCGGCTTTGCCTTGCTCGGTTCTGCGGACGCTCCGCGACGAAGGGCACTCGCGGTGGCAGCTCAGTCCTTCAGCCCGGTGTGCCACTCGTCGACCTGGCGCTCCGCCTCGTCCCGGGTGATCCCGTAGCTGCGCTGCAGCTTGCCGATCAGCTGGTCGCGCTTGCCGGCGATCGTCTCCAGCTCGTCGTCGGTGAGCTTGCCCCAGCGCTCACGAATCTTTCCCCGGAACTGCTTCCAATTCCCCGCGATGCGATCCCAGTTCATCGTCTCCTCCTTGGTTGCTCTGCAGGTCGCAACCGAGCAAGCGGCATGCCCGAGGCCGTGCCTCAGCGCTGTGTGCTGGCCACGCGTCGCAGCGTGCTCGCGCAGACGTCCTCGAGCGCGCGCCGATCGACCGGGGTCAGCCGTGACGTCCAGCTCACGGGCGGCGGTGACTCCTCCCGCCGGCATTCGGCGAGCGCCCTGATCATCACCGCCTCGCGCTGGCGCGCGGCTCCCTTCACCTCGCGCGCGGCGACCTCCGCGAGCTCGACCGCCTGATCGTCGTCGCCCAGGATGTACGCGGCTCCCGCGAGCTCCAGCGCACGCTCTCCGCTCACGGTCGGCAGGCCGCGCGAGCTCACGTGGCCGCACGAGCACACGCCAGCGAGCAGCAACGCCGTCGTCCAGCTCCAGCCCCTCATCGCCTTCCTCCTCGTCGAAGGTGACGCGTGTTCGCGCCTCAGCCCTCCCAGAAGATCGGCTCTCTGTGGTCCATGAAGCGCAGCACCGCCGCCATCGCCTCCGCGTCGATGCGCGTGAACTGGAACCCCGCACCTGGCACGACGTCGATGGTCCGGTCGCTGAACTCGCGCACCCAGCGGGCCTCGCAGACCGCGCCGATCCCCTCGGGCGCGCCCGGCAGGGTGAAGCGGATCAGCATCACCTCGCCGAGGCTGACCGCGCGGTACGTCGCGACGAAGAGGCCGCTCTCGCCGACCGAGCGGGTGAAGCCCGCGAAGAAGTTGTGGTCGCTGCCGGCGCTCACCCGCACCAGGTCCGGCCAGCGTTCCCAGGGCTGGGTGCGCGTGGTGAGCGGCAGCAGCGGCCGCAGCCGCGGCGGGTCTGGCTGCGTGTCGCGAGCGTCGGGCGCGTGGCGGCGCTTCACCCGGGTCAGCGGGATCCAGCGCTTGCGCACCGTGAGCGCGATCGGCTCCTCGGCGGCGGGCTGAACCAGACGAGGTCTCTCCTGACGACGCGGCATCGAGCTGCTCCCTTCGAGGTGTTGCGGCCCCAGCTCCTCGCGGGCGAGCGCCCCCTCGCCTCCGGGGTGCTCCCGCGGTCTGCAGCCGACGTGCCACCCACCGAGGCCGCTGGCGCCGCCGGCGTCGCCGCGGAATCGCGCCGCTGAGCGGCCATCGCGCGGCGAGCCGCGCGCCCTCGCAGCGACGATTCGTCCGTGCAGGCGGGGATTCCGTCGCGCCCGAGGAGGCCGCACCGCTGCGCGTGGCAGGCGCCAGCTCGCTGGCATGCCCGTTGCTGCCCGCAGACCGTGGAGGACACCAATGAACGACATCCGCACCGTCGAGGAGACCACCAAGGACCGGGTCGAGCGCGTGGTGGAGGCAGGGCAGCGTATGATCTCGGCGCGCTTTGAGCTGCTCACGCTCGAGCTGAAGGAGACGCTGAGCGGCGCCATCCGGACCGGCATCCTCAGCACCACGGGCGCCGTGCTCGGGCTGCTCGGCTGGATCGGCGTCAGCGTCGGCCTCACGCTGCTGATCGCCACGGCGCTGCCGGGCTGGGCCGCTGCCCTCATCGTGGGTGGTGCCGAGCTCCTCATCGGCGGCGCCCTGGTCGTCATCGGCCCGCGGCTCGCGCACAAGCCGAAGCTCGCCATCAGCCCCGAGGAGTCGCAGGAGGTCCGGCGGAGGCTCCCGGCGGTGGTCCGCCGGCGGCCGGCGGTCGCGCAGGCGACCGGCCCCGCGGTCTACCAGTCGGGCGGCTAGCCGAGCCGATCCGCAGACCGGGCAGAGAGCTCTCCAGGCTCGCAGCCCGGCCGCGCGCCGCCACGGAGGAGGACCATGCTGGAGCAGCAGGTGATCCAGTTGCTCGAGGACCGTCACGGCTCCGTCGAGCGCCCCCGCGTCAGCGAGGTCTCGCGACAGGCGCGGCGCGCGGTCGCGGAGAGCCCCTACCTCGCGCTGGCCTTGGCCACCGGCGTCGGGCTCGCGGTCGGTCGTCTGGGCCTGCGCGTGGTGCTGGAGCGCGCGCTCACTGCAGGCCTCGAGTCGATGCAGCAGCAGCTCCTTCGCCGCTGATTCGCGTTCGCGCCGACCGCGTGAGCGACCGCGACCGCGTGAGCGACCGCGACCGCGTGAGCGTGAGCGTGAGCGTGAGCGTGAGCGTGAGCGTGAGCGTCCGGCGGATCGCGGGCGGAGGGCGATCGACACTTGCGCGCCGGGTGCTATGCTTCGCCACGGCGCTGACCGAGGGGGGTCGGCGACGGCGGCGAGGTGGCGGATGCGGGCGTGGGTGATGGCGGCGCTGGTCGTCTCTGGGCTCCTGATCTTCGTCTGGGAGGTGGTCGCGCGCTGGCGCCTGGCGAGCGTCGGGCGTCCCGAGGTGCGCTGGGATCACCTCCCGCGCCGCCTCGCGCGGGTGGTCCGCGTCGTCCTCGGACAGAGCAAGCTGCTCCGGCGCGGGCTCCGCGGCGCGATGCACGTCGCCTTCTTCTGGGGCTTCCTCGTCCTGCAGACGGTGAGCGTCCAGGTCGTCGGCGAGGGGATCGCGGGCGCCAGCTTCCGCATCCCGCTCATCGGCGGCACCGCAGGGCTCGCTCTGCTGCAGGAGCTGGCCAGCGTCGCCGTGCTGATCGCCATCGCGCTCGCGGTCTACAACCGGTACCTGGCCGGCAACCCGCACATCCGCGCGCACAGCCAGTTCGACGCGGGCTTCATCCTGGCCGGCATCGCCGGGCTGATGATCACCTTCTTCCTCACCAATGGCTGGCTCCTCAACCTGGGCCAGCCCCTGCCGCGCGGCGCGATGCCCATCTCGACGCTGACCGCGCACGCCCTGGCCGGGCTCGGCCCTCGCGGACAGGCGCTGGTCGGCGAGGCCTCGTTCTGGGCCCACGCCGTCATCCTCTTCGGGCTCCTCGTCTGGATCCCGCGGGGCAAGCACTTCCACCTCCTGACCGCGCCGCTCAACGTCTTCTTCAACGGCAGCGCCACGCACAGGGTCGGCACCGCCCTCCAGCCGCTCCACATCGACCTGGAGAACCTCGACGAGAGCCAGGCGCTCGGGGCCTCTCGCCTCGACGAGCTGAGCTGGAAGCAGCTCTTCGACAGCTACGCCTGCACCGAGTGCGGGCGCTGCCAGGATCAGTGCCCGGCCTACCTGACCGGGAAGGACCTCACCCCGAAGGGCCTCGAGGTGCGCCTCCGCGATCACCTGGAGCAGGCCGGGCCGCTCGCCCGCGCCGGCCGCGCCGACGGAGGTGCCCTTCATCGCGGAGCCTCCGCAGCACGCGAGCAGGGCGACTCGCCGGTCGCGCGCCCGCTGGTCCCCGACCTCTTCAGCGAGAACTTCATCTGGAGCTGCACCACCTGCCGCGCCTGCGTCTACGAGTGCCCGGTCGACATCGAGCACATCGACACGCTGGTCGCCATGCGCCGACACCGGGTGATGATGGACTCGGAGCTCGCGCCCGAGGCGGTGCAGATGCTGAAGAACCTCGAGCTGCGGGGCAACCCGTGGGGCGTCGGCGGGAGCCGGCTGGCCTGGGCTGAGGGGCTCGACGTCCCGGTGATGGACGGCGACGCCTCCGGGGTCGAGCTCCTCTACTGGGTGGGCTGCGCGGGGGCGTTCGATCCTGGGTCGCGGCGCGTGGCCCGCGCCATGGTCCGGCTGCTCCGGGCGGCGGGGGTGAGGTTCGCCGTCCTCGGGGAGGAGGAGACCTGCAACGGCGATCCCGCGCGCCGCCTCGGCAACGAGTACCTCTTCCAGATGATCGCGGAGCAGAACGTGGCGCTCCTCGAGCAGAAGCGCGTCCGCCGCATCGTCGCCCACTGCCCCCACTGCTTCAGCGTCCTTGCCAACGAGTACCCCCAGTTCGGCGGGCGCTACGAGGTCGTGCACCACTCCACGCTCCTCGCCGAGCTGGTCCGCGCTGGCCGCCTGCGCCTCTCGCCCCGCGCGGCTGGCCGCGTCACCTTCCACGACCCCTGCTACCTCGGCCGGCACAACGGCGTCTTCGACGCGCCTCGCGAGCTGATCCGGGCGGCGACCGGCGCCGAGGTCATCGAGCTCCCGCGTCACCGCGAGCGTGGCTTCTGCTGCGGCGCGGGAGGCGGGAGGATGTGGCTCGAGGAGAGGGTCGGCCAGCGGGTCAACGTGAACCGGGTCGAGGAGGCGCTCGCGCTCGAGCCGGCCCAGATCGCGGTCGCCTGTCCGTTCTGCTACATCATGATGGACGACGGGCTGAAGGCGAAGGACCGCGAGGAGCAGGTCAGGCCGGTGGACGTGGCGGTGCTCCTCGAGCGGGCGCTCGAGGACGGGGAGGTGAGGGCGGGCTGAGGAGCCACGCCGCCAGCTCCTCGCGGATCTCGAGTCGCGGGCCTCGACCCGGCGAGCGGAGGAGCTCGTGGCAGCTGCACAGCAGGACGCGGTCGTGGTGGGCTCGGGCCCGAACGGGCTGGCCGCGGCGATCGTGCTGGCCAGCGCCGGGCAGCGCGTGCTCGTCCTCGAGGCGGCCGCCGACCCGGGAGGCGGCGCGCGCTCGGCGGCGCTCACGCTGCCTGGCTTCCTCCACGACCGCTGCTCGGCGATCCACCCGCTCGCGGTGGGCTCCCCCTTCCTGCGCACGCTGCCCCTCGCGCGGCACGGCCTCGAGTGGATCGAGCCGCCGCTCGCCCTCGCGCACCCGCTCGAGGACGCGCCGCCGGTGCTCGTCTGGCGGGACCTCGAAGCGACCGCGGCCGGGCTCGGCGCCGACGGCCCGCGCTACCGCTCCCTCGTCGGGGGCCTCGCGCGCCGCTGGGACGAGCTCGCCCCGGCGCTCCTCGGTCCGCTCGCCTCGCGGAGCGCGCTCCGGCACCCGCTCGCGCTCGCGACCCTCGGCTGGCGTGGCCTGCGCTCGGCCTCGGCGCTCGCGCGGAGCCTCCACACCCCGCGGGCGCGCGCGCTCGTCGCCGGGCTCGCCGCCCACTCGATGCTCCCCCTCGAGCGACCGCCGAGCGCGGCGTTCGCGCTGATCCTCGCCGGCGCCGCGCACGCGGTGGGTTGGCCGCTCCCCCGGGGCGGGGCCGGGCGCATCACCGACGCCCTCGTCGCGCACCTCCGCGAGCTCGGCGGCGAGGTGAGCTGTGGCCGGCGCGTCTCCTCGCTGGCCTCCTGCGGAGGCTCCGCGATGAAGGGCGAATTTCGGCGAGGCGACGCCGCGCACGCCGAGCGAGAATTGCGGCGGTCTCATCCCGGAGCGGCCGGAGGCCGCGAGGACCCGCAATTCGCCCTGCTCGCCTCCTGCGGAGGCTCCGCGATGAAGGGCGAATTCGGGCGAGGCGACGCCGCGCACGCCGAGCGACGATTGCCGGCGGCGCGCCTCACCCTCCTCGACGTGACGCCGCGCCAGCTCCTCGCCCTCGCCGGCGAGCGGCTGCCCCCTGGCTATCGCCGGCGGCTCGCGGGCTACCGCTACGGGCCGGGAGTGTTCAAGCTGGACTGGGCGCTCGCCGGGCCGATCCCGTGGCGCGACCCCGACTGCGCGCTGGCTGGCACCGTCCACCTCGGCGGCGCCTTCGAGGAGATCGCGGCCTCGGAGGCCGCGGTCTGGCGCGGCGAGCACCCGGCGCGGCCGTTCGTGCTCCTCGCGCAGCCGACGCTCTTCGACCCCTCGCGCGCGCCGGCGGGCCGGCACGTGGCCTGGGCCTACTGCCACGTGCCGTCCGGCTCCACGCGGTCCATGGTGGAGGCGATCGAGGCACAGGTGGAGCGCTTCGCGCCGGGCTTCCGCTCGCTCGTCCTCGCGCGCCACCAGGCCGGGCCCGCGGCCCTCGAGGCGGAGAACGCGAACTACGTCGGCGGCGACATCAACGGCGGGGTGCAGGACCTCGGGCAGCTCCTCGCGCGGCCCTCGCTGCTCCGTCCGTACGCGACGCCGCTGCCGGGAGTGTTCCTCTGCTCATCCTCGACGCCGCCCGGCGGAGGCGTGCACGGCATGTGTGGCTTTCACGCGGCGCAGGCGGCGCTGAGGGCGCGCTAGTACCTCGCCACCGACGCTGCGCTTTGCGAGTCGCGTCCGCCTGTAGTGACCAGCCCGAGCCCCCCACAGCGCCTCAGTCCCCTCCGCTCTGGCGGCGAGCCGGCGCTGCGAGCGCGGCGATCACCTGCCGGAAGAGCGCTCGCGCCGCGCCGCGCGGCTTGCCCGTGGCGCGCTCGCGCTGCGCTGCCTCGACGAGCCTGCCCAGCTCCGCCCGGTCGGCGCCCGGCGAGCTCAGGCAGAAGGCGTCGGCGCCCGCCGCGCCCTCCTCGATCAGGCGCGCTCGCCAGCGCTCGGCCAGCTGGAACTGGTGGGCGTTCGCCTGGCCCGCCTCCGCCACGCTGGCGAGCCGCCTCTCCACGTCCTCGAGGTCGCCGGTCCTGAGGACGCCCGCGAGGCGCCGCTCCTCGCGCCGCCGCGCGCCGTGCGAGGTGATCGCGCGGGCGCCGTCCACCACCTCGCGGAGCTCCTCCTCGAGGCCCAGCCGGCCGAGCAGCGCCTCGGGCAGCTCCATCAGCGTGTGCGCCGCCTTCCCCGAGCGCTCACCGGCGAGGCGGCGCTCGCGGCGCGCGAGGTCACGCGGGCTCTCGGGCTCGGCCTCGTCCCCATCCTGAGCGTCGTCGAGGTCGATGTCGTCGCGGTCAGTCGTCATGGTGTCTCGTCTGGGCAGCTCCGCACGATTGTTCCGACGGCGCACCTCGCGCGTCAAGCCCCGGTGCTTCCCCCAGACTCCGCTCAAAGGACCAGGCGCCGTCGAGGCCACTTTCGCCCGTTGGGCGAGAAGCCAGCACGCTCAGGTACGCAGAGAGCCCAGGGCGACGGCGCGTGGGGCGCCGCGGGAGTCAGTGGTAGAAGAGAAGAATGCTTGACGAAAGAAGTTGGGGACGCCTCGAATTTCGACTTGGGGGTCAAAACACACTGGAGGTC
>JAKLHH010000170.1 GCA_022710245.1 Myxococcota bacterium | reverse complement strand
CAGAGGAGCAGAGAAGCAGAGGAGCAGAGAAGCAGAGGAGCAGAGAAGCAGAGGAGCAGAGAAGCAGAGGAGCAGAGGAGCAGAGAAGCAGAGGAGCAGAGGAGCAGAGAAGCAGAGGAGCAGAGAAGCAGAGGAGCAGAGATTCAGTGGAGAGCAGAGAAGCAGAGAAGCAGAGGAGCAGAGGAGCAGAGGAGCAGAGGAGCAGAGGAGCAGAGGAGCAGAGGAGCAGAGATTCAGTGGAGAGCAGAGAAGCTGGAGTTGCCCCGAGGAGAAGCAGAGAACCAGACGAGCGCCTACGTCCGCGCCGGGCGCCTCCGCGGCGGCCGCCGCTCCCGCTGCTTGCGCAGCTCCTCCAGCGCCTCCTCGCAGTCGGGCTTGCACTGGATCGCCTTCTCGAACTGCTTCTCCGCGAGGATCGCCTTGCCCATCGCCGCGTAGACGCGCCCAAGGTGCAGGTACGACAGGTGGTGCTTGGGGTCGAGCTCGATCGCGTGCCGGAGCTCGCGGATCGCGCGCTGCGAGGCCGCCGCGCCGGAGGGGTCGGCCTGGTAGACGGCCCACGCGTGGAGCGCGAGGATGTCCCCCGCCTCGGGGCGGAGCGCGACCGCGCGGTCGAGGCGCACCAGCGCCTCGGCCCAGCGCGCGGCCGCGACGAGCTCCAGCGCCTCCCGCCGCAGCCGCTCGGCGACGAGCGTGTCGCCGCCGCTCGCCGAGACCTCCCGCAGCTCCTCGGTGGTGTAGCGCCGGCGGTAGCGCTGGCGCTGATCCTGCGTCGCGATCTGCCGGTAGGCCTGGTAGATGAGCCCGAAGATCTCGTCGGCGAGCGTGCGCGTGTCCGGCGAGGCGCCGCGGAAGCGGTCCGGGTGGTACTCGCGCGCGAGGCTCGAGTAGGCCTGCTCGATGGAGGCGTCGCCGGAGGCGGCCGAGACGCCGAGGACGCCGTAGGCGTCGCGCTGGCGCAGCGAGAGGAGCTGCTGCGCGAGCTGCTCGCGGAGCGGCTCTTCGGGCGAGAGCGCGCGCCCCGGTCGCCGCTCCAGCGGCTCCTGGCTGCAGGGCTCCTCGCGCGGCTCGACGACCCCCGTCACGATCAGCGCGTAGCAGATCGCCATCGCCCGCGCGGGCGGGAGCGCGCTCTCGGCGATCAGCTGACGCAGCGTGCGCACCCCGTCGACCGCGTCGAGCAGGGCCTGCTCGTCCTCGGTGAGGGAGAGCTCCTGGAAGCGCAGCTCCGGGTCCGGGTTCGGCACCAGGTGCCGGTCCCAGCTCGAGGCGAGCTCCTCCTCGAGCCGCGCCGCCTCCCAGCAGCCGCGGATGCCGTCGGTGATCAGCGTCGCCGCGCTGACGTCGAGGCGGATCACGTCGATCGGCACGCGCGCGTCGTTCTTGAAGAGGTACTCGCCGCGCGTCCAGGTGAAGATGTCCATCAGCTTGGCGCGGAGCTGCAGCTCCAGGCCGACGACCAGGTTCTGCGGCGAGATGACCCCGAGCTCGACCAGCACGGTCCCCTGCTGCCGGTGGTTCTCCTTCATCAGGCGCAGCGACTCCTTGCACTGCGCCTCGGTGATCAGACCCTCGCGCACGAGGACCTTGCCCAGGCACTCCGAGAGGAGGTTCGACTTGATGTAGCTCGGGTGGCCGTCCTTGAAGTAGACGATCTTCTTGATCGTGTCGCGGAGGAGGAAGAGCCCGCCCGTCGCGCGCTGCTTGTAGAGCGCGTGCAGCAGGCGCGGGAACGGCGTCGCGGAGAGGTTCCCGCGCAGCTCGGACGGGGCCGCCTGCAGCCCCTCGGCCTGCCGCTCCACCTCGCGCTGCTCCTCGCGGGAGGCCGGGTCAGCCAGCCCGCCGCGGTCGCCCTCCTCGCTCTCGTCGACCTCGACCGGCGAGCGCTGCTGCGCCCGCGCGGCCGCACCGCTCGCGCTCGGCTCCCGCGTCTCGGCGCGGACCAGCAGCGCCGCCGCCGCCGAGGCCGCGATCTCGCCCGGCTCGAGCGGCAGCACCAGCAGGTCGTGCAGCTTGATCTGCTGGATCACCGCGGCCTTCTGCGCCGGCGCCCAGGCCACGTCGGTGACGATGATCAGCGCGAGCTCTCCCGGGCCCGCCTGCCGGCGCGCGCTCTTCGCCAGGTCGAAGCCGCTCATCCCGGGCAGCGCGGCGCTGATCACCGCCACCTGGGGCGGCGTGCGCTCCAGCGCGGCGAGCGCCTCGCGGCCGGAGCCCGCCACCAGCACCCGCATCCCGCGGGCGGCGAGCGCTTCGGCCAGCTGCGCCCGCAGCTCGGGATCGGCCTCGACGACCAGGGCGCGCGGCCCCTCACCTCTCACAGTCGCCACCAAGCAGCCTCCCGTAGATCTGACGGACCGCCTCGGTCTCCTCGCGGTAGTCGCGGAGCAGCGCGTCGCCGGCGCTGCACCCCGTCTGCTGGCGGTAGCCGAGGCGGCGCGCCATCACCTCGAGCCCCTCGGCCGCCGCCGGCAGGTGCTCGGCCGAGCGGTCGCGCACGATGCGCAGCCGGCTCTCGATGCGGCGGAGGAAGCGGTAGCCGCGGATCAGCGTCGCCGCGTCGTCCGCGGCGAGCACCCCCTGGCACCGGAGCGCCTCGAGCCCCGCCAGCGTGGGGCCGACGCGCAGCGCCTCCGCGTGGCGCCCCTCGCGGAGCTGCAGGTACTGGGTGATGAAGTCCACGTCGAGGAGACCGCCGCGACCGAGCTTGAGATTGTAGAAACCGTCCTTCTCCTCGGCAAGCTCTTTCTCCATCCGCGTCCGCAGGCGGTGGATCTCGCGCCGCAGCTCCTCGCCGTCGACAGGCACGCTGTAGATGAAGTCGCGGATCCAGCTCGCGACCTCCTCGCCGAGCTCGAGGTCCCCGCCCACCGGGCGCGCCTTGACCAGCACCTGGCGCTCCCAGATCGCCGCGGTCGCTGCCCGGGGAGCGGCAGCGCCGGCCTGGGGCGCGCCGGCCTCCGCCGCGCCGGCGTGGTAGACGCGGAAGGCCTCGAAGGAGGAGACCAGCGCGCCCTGCTGCCCCGAGGGGCGGAGCCGCGTGTCGACCTGGTAGAGGCTCCCCTCGTCGAGCGCTCCGGTGAGCGCGCGGATCAGGCGCTGCACCACGCGGGAGAAGAACTCGCCGCTCCCCACCTGGCGAGGGCCGTCGGTCACGCCCTCGCCGCCGAAGACGAAGATGAGGTCGAGGTCCGAGGCGTAGGTGAGCTCGCGGCCGCCGAGCTTGCCGAGCGCGAGGATGGCGAGGGTCACCTCGCTGCCGTCCTCGCGGCGCGGGGTGCCGTAGCGCGCGCGCGCCTCGCGCAGGACCAGCGGATAGAGCTGCTCGAGGATCACCTCGGCCAGGCTGGAGAGCTGCTCCCAGACCTCCTCCTGCTCGAGGTCGCCGGCGATGTCGGCGAGCCCGATGCGGAGCACCTCCTCGCCGCGGAACTGGGCCAGCGCGCCGAGCCGCGCCTCGACGTCGCCCTCCTCGAGCGCGGCGAGCCGGGCGCCGAGCTCCTCGCGCAGCGCCGCCAGCGGGCGCCAGCCGCGCGCGCCGCCGAGGAGCTGGTCGACCAGCTCGGGGTGGCGGATGAAGAGGCGCGCCAGGTAGTCGGAGCTGCCGAGCACGCTGCAGAGCAGGCGCACGAGCGGCGGCTCCTCCTCGAGGAGCGCCCAGGTGCGGCCGAAGGGGCCCACGCGGAGCGCGAGCTCGGTGAGGTGCAGCAGCGCCGCGTCGGGGTCGGGCGAGCGGGAGAGCTCGACGAGGAGCGGCAGCGCCAGGCGCGAGGCGCCGCCCGCCGCCGCGCCGGCGAAGGGCCCCCAGGGCCTGCCGGCGAGGAGGCGCAGCGCCTCCCGGGCGCGCTCGGTCTGGGTGAAGCCGGCCGCGGCGAGGAGCTCCGCGGCCCGCGCGTCCTCGAGCTCGGGGTCGAGGAGCGGGGCGAGCCGCGACTCCTCGCCGGAGACCGCGGGCGCGCCGAGGGTGGCGTAGATCGCGCTCACCCGCGCGCGGCGCTCGACGACCTCGCGCTCGAAGGCGGCGCGCTCGTAGCCGAGGTGCGCGATCACCTGCTCGCGGATCGGCCCGCTCGCCGGCAGGAGCTGCGTCTGCCGCCCGTCGTGGAGCTGCAGCCGGTGCTCGAGGTGGCGGTAGAGCTCGTAGCTCTCGCCGAGGGCGCGGTGCTCCTCGGCGGAGATGAGCCCGGCGAAGAGGAGCTTGTCGAGGGCGCGCAGCGTCGCGCGCTCCTGCAGCTCGGGCTGCTTGCCGGCGTGCAGGAGCTGGAGCGCCTGCACGAAGAACTCCACCTCGCGGATGCTCCCCGCCTCGAGCTTGACGTTCCAGCCGGCGGCGGCCTGCGCCGGCCGCTGCGTCTGGATGCGGCGGTTGAGCTCCTGGATCTCCCCGATCACCTCGGGGCGGATGCTGCGCGGGAAGACGAAGGGGCGGAGCGTCTTCACCATCTCCTCGCCGAGCGCGAGGTCGCCCGCGCAGGCGCGGGCCTTCAGCCAGGCGAGGCGGTCGTAGGGCCCGCCCCAGGTCTCGTAGTAGCGCTCGGCGCCCGCGAGCGAGTTGCAGAGCGGGCCGCGCGCGCCCTCGGGGCGCAGGCGCAGGTCGACGCGGAAGGAGTAGCCCTCGGCGTTCGGCTCCGAGAGCAGGCGCGTGACGAGCTGGCAGACCTTGGTGAAGAGCTCGTGCAGGCTGAGGTCGCCCGCCTGGCCCTCGTCGGTCGCGTAGATGAAGACGACGTCGACGTCGGAGCAGAAGTTGAGCTCCTGCGCGCCGTGCTTGCCCATCGCGATGATGGCGAGCCCGCAGGGGCGCCCTTCCTCGGTGAGCGGCGGGCCGTGCTGCGCCGAGAGGCGCGCGAGCGCGAAGCGGACCGTGCGATCGAGGCAGAGGTCGGCGAGGTCGGAGACCTCGCGGGTGACCTGCTCGAGGGGCGCGAGGCCGAACTCGCCCGCGGCGAGGCGCAGGTAGTGCTCGTTGCGGAAGGCGGTCACCGCCTCGGCGAAGCGCGTCGGGTCCTCGAGGTCGGCGAGGCGCGGGTCGAGCTCGGCGGCGAGCTCGGCGGGCGCCACGGCGCGCCCGAGCCCGGGGTCGAGGAGCAGGGCGAGCCGCGCCGGTCGGCGGACCAGCCAGCGCGTGAGCTCGGGGCCGGACGAGAGCACGCCAACGAGGGCGCGCAGGCCCTTGCCCTCCTCGGGCCAGCGCGGCGGCGCGGCGGCGGTGGCGGCGATGGCGGCGAGGAGCTTGAGCAGGTTGAGCAGCGCCTCGCGCGGCGCTGGTCCGGCGAGGAGCGCCCCGGCCAGGGGGCGGAGCGCGCCCAGCCGCTCGAGGAGCGCGGCGTGGTCCGCGGGCTCGACCGGCGCTCCGGGCGTGGGCGCGGCGAGGCGGGCGATCAGCTGCTCGAGGGCCTCCTGCACGGCGAGGAGTATAACAGGCGAGGGGGCGCGACCAAGAATCGCGGCGCCGGCCGACCAGCGCGCGCGCGTCCCCATCCAGGCTGGCGGCGAGGCCCTTGATCAGTCGGCCCGCGGGCTCCTCCTACCGCACGACCCCGGCCTTGCGCAGCGCGGCGATCTCGTCGGCGGAGAGCCCGGCCTCGCCGAGCACCTCCTCGGTGTGCTCGCCCAGCCTGGGCGCCGGGCGCGTCGCCGGCTCGCCGCCCGTCGGCAGCCGGAGCTGGCGCACCGCGCCGCGCTCGGGGTCCTCGAGGGTGTAGAAGACCCCGCGGTGCTGGTGCTGCGGGTGGCTCTCGAGCTCCTCGAGCTCGAGCACCGGCTCCACGCAGGCGTCGGCGCTGGCGAGCTTCTTCTCCCAGTCTTTGCGCTTGCTCGTCGCGAAGCGCTGGCTCAGCGCCTCGCGCACCTCGGCCTGCCGCGCCGGCGGCGCGATCGGGTCGGAGAGCTCGCAGCCGATCCCCACCGCCTTGCAGAGCGCGGTCCAGAACTTGGGCTCGAGCGCGCCCACCGCGAGGTGGCCGCCGTCGGCGCTGCGGTAGGTGTCGTAGGCGGCGCTGCCGCCGTTGAGCGTCCCCTCGCCGCGGCGGAGCGGCTTGCCGCCGAAGGCGAGGTCGCCGAGCCAGGGCAGGAGGAAGCTCATCGCGCCCTCGGTCATCGAGACGTCCAGGTGCGCGCCCTCGCCGGTGTGGAGCGCGGCGAGGATGCGGATCGCCGCCCAGAGCGCGCCGCCCGCCACGTCGGCGAGCTGCACGCCGGGGAGCATCGGCTCGCCGCCGGCTGCGCCGCCCGTGGCGAGCACGCCGGAGAGCGCGAGGAAGTCGAGGTCGTGGCCGGCGCGCTCGCGGAGCGGCCCGTCCTGGCCGTAGCCGGTGATGGAGCAGAGGATCAGCTTCGGCTCCACCTTGGCGAGCTGCGCGTAGCCGAGGCCGAGCTTGTCGAGGACGCCGGGGCGGTTGCTCTCGATCACGACGCGCGTGCCGGGGAGCAGGCGCAGGAGGAGCTCGCGGCCGGCGGGCTGCTTGAGGTCGACGGCGAGCGAGCGCTTGCCGCGGTTGAGCGCGTAGAAGGCGCCGCCGAGGCCCTCCTTCTGCGGCGGCACCAGGCGCAGGTAGTCGCCGATCAGCGGGTCCTCGATCTTCAGCACCTCGGCGCCGAGTTCGCCGAGGATGAGCGAGCAGAGCGGCCCCGGCAGCAGCCTCGAGAGGTCGAGGACGCGGACCCCGGCGAGCGGCAGGCGGCTCATCGCGCACCTCGCGGGTCTCGGTCGGTCAGGGGCTGGGGCTGGGGGAGGGCTCGCTGGTTCATTCGCGCCTCGCGGGTCAGGAGGTCTGGTGATAGCGCCCGCGAGGGCCCCTGTCAAAGTGGGCGCCCTGGCGGCTTCTGCCCTCGACGGACCACTTCATGCGCGGAGTTGGGGCCTGGGCTCAGGGTTCCCCGGTCAGGGCGGTAGGTGCGCCTTGATGGTGAGGCTCGAGGGTTCGCCCCCGCTGCTCTTGCTGGAGAGGCCGACCCCCAGCCCGACGGCGAGCCCGCTGGCGACCACCACGGCGGCGATGGTCCAGGGCCACCAGCGTCGGTGCCAGGGGCGCGGTGCCGCCGGCGGCGGCGGAGCGGCCGTCAGCGGAGGGGGGAGCGGCCGGCTGCTCGCCAGCGGGCGGGCGTGCACGCGCGGCTCCTCGAGGGCGGCGCGCACGAGCGCGGCGGCTCGCTCGGGGAGCTCGAGCCGGGCGCACTCGACGGAGCGGGTCTGCCCCCTGCCCGAGGTCGCGTCGTGAGCGATCAGCTGCAGCCGGAGGCGAGCGGCGCTGGTGGGCAGCAGGCCCAGCCAGACGAGCTGCTGGACCCGCGCACGGGTGGCCAGCCAGGCGAGGTCGGCCGCCGTCGGCGGGCGGGGGCCAGCCACCTGCTGCCGCTGCTCCTCGAGGAGCCGGGCCGCTCGCGGGGGGAGCACGGTCGGGGTGGGACGAAAGCCCGGGTCGACCAGGAGCGCCTCGCGCAGCGCCCGGCCTGCCGCGTCGGGGTCAGCGGGTCTGAGGAGCTGCGTCAGCGCCAGCAGGGCGTAGGCGCGGGTCAGCAGCTCCGGGGCGTGGAAGCGAGCCCGCGCCCCCTCGAGCCGGTCGACGGCGGAGCGGGCCGAGCGGATCGCGGCGGACCGGTTCATGCGGAGCTGAGCGTGCTCGGCCGCGGCGGTCGCCTCCCGGGCCGCGCGCAGACCTTCGGCGATCTCTGCGTCGGTGCTCAGGCGGGCGCGGACCTCGCTCGGCGCCAGGACAGCACGCCCGGACCCGCTGGCCCGCCCGAGGGCAGCCTCCAGCGCGGCTGCCTCGCCGAGCACGGGCAGCACACCGCCGCGAGCGGCGGCGGCCGCCGGGACGAGGGTCAGCAGGAGCGCCAGCGCTGGGGTCCGCATCACCTCACCAGCTCGTGTTTGGCCTCTGACATGCCCACCCGCAGCTGGTCGCGGCGTCAGCGCCCGCGTCCCGGAAATGGGTTATGACCACCACCATCAGCACGAGCGAGTCGAAGGTGACGTTCGCCAGTCTACCGCAGCGCAGGCTGGGTCGCTACGAGGTGCTCCAGCGCATCGGCGAGGGCGGCATGGCCACCGTCTTCCGCGCCCGGCTCGAGGGACCGGGGGGGGCCTGCAAGGACGTCGCCCTCAAGCTCATCCACCCCTACCTCAGCCACGACCCCGACTTCGTGCGGATGTTCCTCGACGAGACGCGCGTGGCGATGGCCCTCTCTCATCGCAACATCGTGCAGACCTTCGACGCCGGGGAGCTCGACGGGCAGCACTACCTGGTGATGGAGCTGCTGGAGGGCGGCTCCCTGGGCCAGCTGCTCGCGACGCCGGGCGCGGGTCTCCCGCTCGAGGTCGCGCTCTTCATCGGCGCCGAGCTCGCCGCCGGGCTCGAGCATCTCCACGGGCTGGGGGGGATGGTGCATCGGGACGTGAGCCCGGCCAACGTCCTGTTCTCCGCGCAGGGGGACGTGAAGCTGGCGGACTTCGGCGTCGTGCGGGCCGCCGGCATCACCTCCACCTTCGGCGAGCTGGTCAAGGGCAAGCTCAGCTACATGGCGCCGGAGCAGGCCGCCGGCCGGGCGGAGCCGCGGAGCGACCTCTTCGCGCTGGGGGCCGTGCTCTACCGGATGCTGTCCGGCTCCCCGCTGCGAGAGAAGGCGACCCTGGAGGCAGTGCGGGGCGAGGGGCCGCACCGGCTCCCGCCGCAGTGCCAGGTCCCGGAGAGCCTGGCCGAGCTGGTGGCCGCCTGCCTGCAGCCCGCGCCCGAGCAGCGCCCCTCGAGCGGCCGCGTCGTCGAGCAGCTCGGCGACGAGCTGGAGCGGGCGCGCCACCTCCCGGGCGCGACGCGCGACGTGCGGGCACGGCTGCGCGGCCTGCTCTCGCCCGCAGGCGATCAGGCCGGGCGCGTCGCCGCGGCGATGCGGCAGCTGGCCGCTCAGATCCCCACCGAGCCGGGCAAGCGCCCCGCGGCCTCATCCGGCAGCGTCCCGCAGGGAGGCGAGGACCGGGGGCCCACCGCTCGCCCCGCCGCTGACGCCGAGGGCGGGAGGCCGCCGGTCCGGGCCGAGGCGGTGGGGGCGGGCTCCGGGCCTCAGGGTCGCCGGCCCTGGCCGCCTCTCGCCGTGGCGCTGACCGCGACGGCGCTCTCGCTGGCCGCGGTCCTCGGCTTCCTTGCCTCGCGCGGCGACCGTCGCACCGGCGGCGCGCCGCCCCTCGCTGCCAGCCCGGGCCGTCTGCTCGACGCTGGCCCGCTCCGCCCCGACGTGCGCCCCGCGGTGAGCGCCGAGGCTGGCACCCGCGCGCAGCCCGGAGGGGACGCGGGCGCGCCCGTCGACCTGCGCCGCGCCGAGGACGTGGCCACCGGGCTCCTGGATCTCAACAGCTCGCCCTGGGGCGAGGTCTTCGTCGACGGGAAGCGGGTCGGGGAGACGCCGCTGCAGGGGCTGCGGCTGCGGGTCGGGGTGCACCGGGTCAGGGTGGTCAACCGCGCCAGCGACCTCGTCGCCGAGCTGCGAGTGAGCATCCGGCGGGGGCGGACCAGCGTCCGCTGGGTCCAGCTCGCGCCGGCGCCGTGAGCCTCGCCCGGCTCGGCGGCGCGGAGAGGTCACACCTCAGCGGCAGGACTGGACGACCATGGCGGCGCGCGATCCGGGCGAAGACCTCGCGGGTCGAGGAGTCGCACCCTTACGCGTCCCGGAAGCGCACCGTCGGTGGGCTCGCGCAGGCGGCCACGCCTCAGCGGCAGGACTGGACGAGGCTCGCGCAGGCGGCCACGCCTCAGCGGCAGGACTGGACGACGCTGCTGGTCGTGGCCTGTCTGCAGTCGTTGCTGAGCCCGCAGGTGGTGTAGATGCCATCTCCGCCGCAGGCGGCCGCGCCTCAGCGGCAGGACTGGACGACCATGCTGGTCGTGGCCTGCATGCAGTCGTTGTTGAGCCCGCAGCTGGTGTAGATGCCCTCCTCGCCGCAGGCGGGAACCTTCTGGAGCGCCGCCCAGCCGTGCCCGATGCACTCGCCGGTCTTGGGGTCTCGCTCGTCGTGATCGCAGGTGTGGTTCTTCGGGTAGCGCAGCTCCTCCTTGCCGTCGCAGTTGTAGTCGAAGTTGCCCTTGTTCTGGGTCTTCGTCTCGAAGAAGCTCTGCTGCCCGGGGCTGACCAGCGGATCGCCGTCGTCGCAGTCACCCGCGCGCTCGACGTACCCCGCCGGCTTCGCGCAGGCCTCCTGCTGCTGGAAGTTGTCGCCGTAGCTATCGCCGTCGAGGTCGCGGTAGTAGACCTTGCGCGAGCAGGAGACGCAGGCGCCGTTGCTGCAGCTCTCCGCGCACGCGGTCCGCTCGGGCCG
>JAKLHH010000017.1 GCA_022710245.1 Myxococcota bacterium | reverse complement strand
ATGCCGGGACACTACCCGAGGCCAGCGCCGCGGGCCAGGGCCGTCCCCCCAAGGCCCCCAAGGCCACCTGCCTGATCCTCGGCGGGCTCGGCGCGGTGCTCTCCAGCAGCACCTCCATCGAGCTCGACTGCCGCAAGGTCTGCGAAGCGTGGGTGGCCCAGCCGAACCGCGTCTGCACCTGGGGCAGCACCCTCCTCAACACCCCGCCCCAGGGGACCTGCCTGATCGTCGGCGGCGCGGGCGCGCTGCTCTTCAGCGGCAAGGTGACCTGCCTCGAGTGCGCGAAGCAGTGCAGCGCCTTCGCCGCCCACGTGAACGGCACCTGCACCTGGGAGGGGACGAGCGTCAAGCTCTGACCGTCGACGGCGCGGGACCCGCCGGCTCAGGCCGCGTGGACCAGCGGCTCCAGCGCGGAGAGGAAGCGCAGGAGCTCGCCCGGCCGCAGCACCGCGGAGAGCTCGGCGTGGGAGATCAGGCGGGTGACGAGCAGGCGGTGCCGCGAGGGCGCCGGGAGCGCCTGCAGCTCGGCGTAGAGGCGCTCGGCCTGCGACGCAGGCACGATGGTGTCCCGCGGGTCGTGGATCAGGCTCACCGCGCAGCGGAGCGCGCCGAGCTTGCCGGCCGGCGAGAGCGCGGCGAGCGCGGCGTGGTCACGGTGGGCGTCGCCGGCGGCCAGGACCTCGAGCGGGCGCAGCCGCTCCTCGAAGAAGGCGCGCTTCTCGGCGGCGCTCGCGTCGTGGCAGTAGCGCCCGTAGAGCTCACGCGCTGCCGGCAGGTCGCAGGCGAGCACGCCCGCCTCGGCGAGCTGGATCGCCTGCACCAGGTGGAGGTAGATCCAGTTGTCCCACTCGGTGTCGCTGGCGGGCTGCCGCGCGCGGGCCGCGAGGTAGCTGTCGAAGACGTCCTCGAGGGAGGCGTAGGCGCCGAAGCCGAGGACGAAGCTCACGCGGGGGGCGAGCTCCGGGCGCGCCGCGGCGAGGAGCGCGTAGCTCGCGGCGTAGCAGAAGCCGATCAGCCCCACCTGGCGCCTGTGCTCGTCCGCGGCGGCCGCCGCCACCGCCGCGACGGGCGCGAGGTCGGCAGGGTCCCAGCGGCACCCGGCGAGGCCGCTCAGCGTCGGCAGGTAGCAGGCCACGCCGGAGCGCGCCAGCGAGCGACCGAAGTGGACCAGGCGTCCGTCGCGGCCGCCGGCCGCGGTCACGCCGTGCAGCGCGACCACCACCGCGCGGAGCTCCCGTCGCGGCAGGGTGCGGTCGAAGCGCACGCCGCCCGCCTCGAGGCCTTGCTCCTCGAGGACGCGCGGGTCGGGGCCGGGCTGCGGGCGGCGGCCGAGGCGTCCGACGAGCGCGGTCAGCCGCGCGAGGTCGCCGAGCCTCACGGGGCGCCCGGGCTCGGGGCCGCGGGCTCCTCCGCTGGCTCCGGCGCCGCCGGGGCCGGCGCGGCGCCGACCAGCTCGAGCTGCCGGCGGAAGACCCAGAGGAGGACGCCCACCCCGACGATGGCGATCGTCTCCGTCACCTCCTCCCACCAGTTGGCCCAGGCGGGCATCCGCTCGTAGGCGGCGAAGAGGAAGAAGCGCAGGAGCGAGTAGGAGAGGACGCCGAAGCCGGCGAAGAAGGGGAGCTGTGCGCGCTCGAGCGCCGCCTTGCCGCCGAGGAGCAGGCTGAGCGTGGTCCAGAGGAAGAGCCCCACGGCGAGGAGCGGGAAGAGCCGGAACTCGACGAGCTGCGCCGGGACGCCCTTGAACCAGTGGACGTCGGTCCCGAAGGTGGGGAGCAGGAGGTCGATCCGGTGCAGGCGGCCGCTGAGCGGCATCAGCGCCACCAGCGCCAGCGCCGGCGCGACGAGGAGGAAGAGCCGCTGCAGCCCGCACGAGACCTGCTCCTTCTTCCAGCAGCGGCCGCACAGGCGCTGCACGGTGCAGCGCGCCTGCGGGTCGCTGAGGTGGAGCACGCGGTCGTCGAGGAGGCGGAAGAGCCCCCAGGGCATCAGCGCGCCCATCACCAGCATGCCGAGCCCGTGCACCAGGTCGAGCGCGTCGGTCTCGCCGATCGCGTAGTTGATCGCGCAGACGCACTCGCCGGCGAGGAAGGCGATCAGCCCCCAGCGGATCAGGCGGAGGTCGCGCGCGCGCTGGCGGCGCAGCCAGACGATGAGGACGAAGGAGAGGAGCATGTAGGCCGGCTTCAGGCCGAAGCCGGAGCCGACCAGCGCGAGCTGCACGAGGAGGCTGGTCCGTGCCACGGGCGGGCGCAGCAGCTGCGGGTCCAGGGCGCGGCCCGGGCCCGCCTCGAGCGGCAGGCCGCGAGCGCGCCAGCCCTCGGTGCCGCCTGCGAGCGAGCGCACCTCGCGGTAGCCGTGGCCGCTCACCGTGGCGGCGCCGAGGCGCGAGAGGTTGCCCCGGTAGCAGACGACGACCACGCCCCGGTCGTGCGGCGGACCGAAGCGGGAGAGGAAGCCGGCGAGCTCCTCCATCCGCAGCGAGACCGCGCCGGGGATGTGGCCGGCGCGGTAGCTCTCGCGGTCACGGAGGTCGATGACCAGGGGGGGCGTGACGCCGCCGAGCTGCTCCTGCAGCCCCGCCGCGTCGAGCTCCGAGGTGCCGGTGAGCGCCCCGGTCAGGCGGCCGCAACCGGTGAGGGGCGCCGTCAGCGCGAGGAGCGCGAGGGCCATCGACGCGGAGCGCATGTCCGGTTAGTAGCACAACCTGACCGAGGGCGACAACGCGCAGCCCGGCGACAGCGGCAAAGATGCGCGCGGCGGGCTCCGCGTGGTAGAAACGAACCATGAACTGCCCAAGCTGCAAGAAGAGCCTCCACGAGGAGGACGGCTGCCACTCCTGCCCCGAGTGCGGGGGCACCTGGTTCGAGCTCGAGCAGGCGCGCGCGTTCCTCGGGCTGGACGGCGCCGCGGCCGCGCCCGAGGAGGACCTGCTCGCCGAGTACGGCGGCGGCGAGGAGGCGGCGCCAGCGCCGATCGCGGAGCAGCCGAGCGCGTGGAGCTGCCCCACCTGCGGCACCGGCATGCGCGCGCTGCGCATCGCCGAGGACCTCACCCTCGACCAGTGCCCGCAGTGCCGCGGGCTCTTCCTCGAGGGCGGCGAGACCCTCACGCTGCAGAGCAAGATCGCGGGGGGGCATGGGCTGCGCGAGCAGCTCGCCCAGGCGCTGGCCCCGAAGCGCTGAGCGAGGGCCGGGCTCCGCGGGCCGCTTCGTGCCCCGCGTCGAGCCTTCAGAACGAGCCGCTGACGGAGGCGCCGACCCGCCGCTGCGCGCCCGCCTTCACGGCCGAGCGGAGCAGCTGCGTGGCGTCGACCCCCACGCTCCGCGTCTGCCCGTCGCGCGTGGTCCAGACGAGGTCGCTGCGCAGCGACGGCCTGAGCAGCCAGCCGCGCTGCGCGGCCTGCGGGAAGCCGGCGACGCCGGCCGCCAGCACCCAGCGGAGCCGCGGACCGAGCCGGACAGCGTGCGTGAGGCCGAGCGCCGCGCCGGCGGAGCGCGGGCAGCCCCAGCGCGAGAAGGCGTGCAGGGTGACCCGCGAGGTGAGCGCGAGCGAGCGTGCTTGCTCCTGGATCTCGGCCTGCACGCGGCTCGCCTCCTCCGGCGTGTCCTGGCAGGTGAAGCTCGAGGGGAGGGCCGCGACGCCCCGCGGATCGAGGAGGGTGAGGCGGAGCGGCAAGGCGTCGCCTGAGCGTGACGCGGCCTCGCCGTCGGTCGCCGCGCCCGCCGCGGCCTGCTGAGCCGCGAGCTCGCCGGGCCAGCCCAGCCACGCGAGCAGCATGAGGGTGCAGCAGCCACGCATGGGACCTCCCTCCAGCGGCATCATAGCCCGTCAGCATCGCCGCCGCACCTGACCGCGTGGTCATCACGGCGTCGCGGCGCGTCACAAACCGCTCCGGCGGCTGATGAATCGGTTGCCCGCCCGCGCGCTCGATCCATAGTAACGGCCGCTCGACGACATGGAGGGCGTCGCAGGACCTGGCGACGCGACCGGGCAGGTGGACAAGGCCGCGCGCTCGAGGTCCCGGCGCGCCTGGATGCGGAGGGTCGGATGTGGCAAGCAGCGCCGAGTGAGCAGGTGAGGGGTGAGCGGATGAGCCAGGCGGTCGACGAGGCGCCCAGGGAACGGACCGCGGCGACGCGTCGCGTCCTCCTCGTCGACGGGGATCACAGCTGGCGGGAGCTGCGCGCGACCATCCTCCGGCTCGAGGGGCACGACGTCGTCTGCGCGGGGAGCGCGGCCGAGGCGCTCGGGCTGCTCGTGCGGACGCGACCCGAGGTGGTGCTGGTTGGCCTCGACCTGCCGGATCGCAGCGGGCTGGAGCTGCCGCCCCTCCTGCGCGGCGCCGCCGATGGGCTGCGGCTGGTGGCGATGACCTGGAACGAGGTCGGCACCGCCGACCCGCGCGCGCTCGCCGCCGGCTTCGACGACTGCATCCCACGCCGCCCGATCCTCCTGAGCGAGCTGCGCCGGGTCATCGGCTAGCCCGCTCCCCGGCCATCGACGGACGGCAAGGTTCTTCCCGGTCGGGCAGCCTGCCTCATGGGGGCGAGGGCCCCAGCTCGCGCAAGCCTCGAGATCGACGTCGGTGGGTCGCGGCACGGCGGCTGCACTGTGCTCCCGGTGATGAAACCCGAGGAGCACTTCATGAGCAGCAAGGGTCGCCCGGCGTCTCTGGTCGCGCTCGTTCTGGTCTCGCTCGTCCTCGCCAGCGGCTGCGTGCTCGGCGTGGACCCGGCGGAGGAGGAGCAGGAGCAAGCGCTCACGGGCCCTGGCTCCGGGACCGGCACCGGCACCGGCTACCCGTACCCTTATCCCACCTATCCCGACGCCGGCGCACCCAAGCTCGACGTCTGGGTGCCCAAGCTCGACGCGCCGAAGCCCGGCGGGGACGCGGGCAAGGACGTGTGGGTGCCCAAGCTCGACCAGGGCGCCGAGAAGGACCTGGCGGTGGAGAAGGACCTCACGCCGCCGCTGCCGCCGCCGTACTGCCCGCTGATGCTCTCGACCCAGGCCTGCACCCCGCAAGGCAAGCCGCGGGACCTCGCCGCCGTCTCCACCGACTGCGCGGCGCTGGTCGCGAGCAAGGGCCTGAGCAGCGCCACCTTCAACGCCTCCTGCATGCAGGTCTGCCTCGACAACACGATGGCCGCCGCCGCGGGCTGCGTGCCGCCGGTGGTGATGCCGCCGCCGATCGAGGCGTGCTGGGCCACGGGCGGCGCGCCCAACCACTGCGACCCCGCCTCGGACATGCGCTACGACATCTGGCAGGCGAACTGCCACACGGCGGCCAACGCCGGCGTGCTGGCCGATCCGACCCACACCGGGATCGTGGTCTGCGGCGGGCAGCCCGAGATCACCTGGAACCCGGGCGACCACACCTACAACTACAAGATCGACCCGGCGGCGAACGCGACCACCTACTGGAACTGGGGGGAGTCCTGCGGGCCCTGCCCCGGAGCGCCGCCGAAGACCTTCAACGCCCGCAACATGAGCTGCCACACCGCCTGCGTGAAGAAGTTCTGCGGTGATCAGTTCAGCCGGGACACGCGCACGAAGCCCGTCGGGCAGATGGTGGAGATCCCGGGGCCGTCCGTCTGCGCGAGCGAGATCTCCAAGAAGCACGGCGGCGCCTTCGACGCCAGCTACCAGAGCGCGTGCCTCGGCTGCTGCGACCGTCGCGCCGACACCTGGCCGAACATCCCGCGCTACTGCCAGCGCAACACGGACCGCGAGGACTTCCGCAAGGCCTGCAAGTATCTCTGCCAGGGGTTCTTCAGCGCGCCGCCCCCGACCTGCCCGTACCAGCCGTCGGTGCAGGCCTGCACCGCGCAGGGCGCGCAGTCGCCGGGGCAGATCTGGCTCCAGTGCCAGAGCGTGGTGGCGGGCTACAAGCTCTCGGGCACGGCCACGCAGGCGTGCCTCACCGACTGCATGAACCGGACGAACGCGAACTCGCTCCTCTGCACGACGACGACGACGAAGTAGGCGCAGCGCGCCGCGAGAATCAGGCGAGCGCCCCCCTCGCTGCTCTGCACCTCTGCACCACCACGGCGACGAAGCAGGCGAGGATCTCAGCGCCCCCGCAGCGCCGGCACGTCCTCCGGCGAGCAGCAGTTGCGCACGCAGGCCGGGATCAGCCGCCCGTCCGGCTGCGGGTAGTGGTTGCAGCACTTGGCGGCGCGGCTGAGGTCGAAGCTCGCGCGGTCCATGAACTGGTGGATGAAGATCGACTTCACGTGGGCGGTGCCGAGCTCGATCACCTCGCGGTGCGCCGGCCGCGGCCCGAGCTGGCCGAGGTCGAGGAGGATCTGCCGCACCGCGCGCAGCACCGCGTCGCGCTCCGGGACGATCCCGTTCGAGGTCCAGAGCCCGTAGAGCGAGTCCTTCACCCGGAGCAGCGTGTCCGCGTCGGTGCCGAGGAGCGCCTGGTTCTTGATGATGTCGAGGTAGCTCTCGGCGTCGAGGAGGCGCGGCAGCGAGACGCACCGCGAGCCCTCGCCGTCGCCCCCGCGGAGCTTGAGCAGGTAGGTGAGCGCGAAGCAGCTCGGGTGCGAGCAGGGCAGCGGCGTGAAGTCCTGCGGGGCGAGGGCTCCGCGCGAGGAGGCGGCGAGCAGGCGCACCACGTCGGGGATGGTCAGCGCGTCGAGCGCGGGGAACCCGGGGAGCGAGGCGGCGCGCCCGGCGCGCGCGAGCGGCTGCACCATCAGCGAGAGGAGCTGGTCCTCGCGCAGGAAGCGGGCGAGGAGGTCCTCCAGCTCGCCCTCGTTGACGCCGGCGGCCAGCGTCAGCGTGAGCGAGACGTGGGCGCCGAGCTCGAGGAGCCGGTCGAGGAGGCGGCGCTTCTGCTCGGCGAGCTCCGGGCGGCCGCGCAGGGCCGCGTAGGTCTCCGGCCGGGCGCCGTCGTACTGGAGCGAGATGACGACGCCGCGCTCGATCAGCGCGCGCGCCAGGTCCTCCCGCTCGAGGAGCGCGAGGCCGTGCGTCGAGAGCGAGACGAGGCCGATCTCGGGGCGGCGCGCGGCGTCGACGATGGCGAGGAGGTCCGGGTGCAGCGTCGGCTCGCCGCCGGAGAGGGTCAGCATGTTGATCCGCCCCTCGTAGCGGACCAGCGCCTCGAGCGCGCGCTCCACGTCGGCGAGCGGCAGGTCGCCCTGACCCTGGCCCGCGACCAGGCAGATCGGGCAGCCGAGGTCGCAGCGGTGGGTGATCTCGAGGAGCGGAACGCAGGTGTGCTGCTGGTGCTCGGGGCAGAGCCCGCAGGAGGTCGGGCAGCCCTGGTGCGTCGCCACCGCGCGCGCGAGCGGCTCGGTGCCGGGCTTCACGTAGGAGAGCGAGCGCAGGTACCACTCGCTGCTGGAGGAGACGAGGCCCTCGCTCACCCCGTGCTCGCGGCACCACTTGACGAGGAGGACCCGGCCGCCGCGCAGGACGACCTTCGCCTCGCAGAGCCGGCCGCAGGTGTTGCAGAGCCCGCGCGTGGCGCTGAGGCAGGCCTCGCCCTCGGGGACAGAGAGCGGCGCCGCACAGGCGCGCACCGGAGGGGTACGGCGGTCGTGCGGAGCGGCCGCGAACAGAGCTTCGAGCGCGCTGTCCTGCGCCGCCTGCACCACGGAGTGCTCGTCGCTCATCGGGTCACCCAGAAGCGCTCGTCGGTCATCCGGTAGAAGAGGTTGTAGTTGCAGGCGCCGATCAGGCGGCTCGCGTCGACCGGGACCTGGTCGGGGCAGCGCATCGCGCGTCCCACCTCGTAGGTGTCCTCGTCCATGTGCGCGTGCACGTAGATCGTCTTCACCCGCCGCTCGGCGATCCGCTGCCGCTCGGCGGTGGAGAGGCTCTGGCCCGCCGGGTAGAGCTCGCCGAGGAGATCGCGCACGGCGCGGAGGAGCGCGGGGCTCTGGCCCTCGCTCCAGAGACGGTCGACGGCGGCGCGCAGCTCGGCGTCGAGCTCGGGCCCCGGGTGGAGCAGGTAGCCGTCGGCGAGGAGGCGCGTCATCGCCTCGCGGCCGAGCAGGTCAGCGAGCGCGTGCACGCCGCCCTTGCCGCCCTGGAGGAGGTAGCTGACCCCGTAGCAGAGCGGGTGCGCGGTGGGGAGCGGGAGGAAGGAGGCCTGGCGCACGCGGCCGCCGCTCGCCTCCTCCAGCAGGCGCTCCACGCGATCGACGGGCAGGTGCTGCCGCGGCGCGAAGCTGCCGCCGCCCTGCCCGGTGTAGGTCATCGTCTGGATGCAGAGGCTGCGCACGAAGTCGCGCCCGAGGAGGAGCTCGACCTGCGCCGCCAGCTCGGGCTCGTTCACGCCGCCGATGAGGACCATCAGCACGGTGGTCTGCACGCCGGCCGCCTCCAGCGCGTCGAGCGCGCGGCGCTTCTCGTCGCAGAGGTCGCGGCCGTGGATCTGCACGCTGCGCGCCGGGTCCAGCGTGTCGAGGGAGAGCACCACGTAGACCCCGAGCTCGGCGAGGCGGCGGGCGAGCTCGGGCTCGCGCGCGAGGCGGAGGCCGTTCGTGTTGAGGGCCACGCGGCCGACGCCGGGGCGCCGCGCGCGGGCGAGGAGCTCGAGGAGCTGCGGGTGCAGCGTCGGCTCGCCGCCGGTCAGGTCGACCAGGTCCACGCCGCCGGTGGCCTGCACCACGTAGTCGAGCTGGCGCTCGAGCTCCTCGGGGGAGAGGAACCAGGTGCGGTCGGCGCGGTTGTAGGTGAAGCAGATCGGGCAGCGCAGGTCGCAGGCGTTGGTGATGGAGAAGACCGGCAGGTGGCAGCGCTGCGCGTGGAAGCCGCAGGGCCCGCACGAGCGCGGGCACTCGGCCTCGCGCGGGGTCAGGCAGGCGGTGGGCGGGCGCGCGGCCGGCGGCTGGCGCAGCGCCTCGAGGTACCAGGCGAGCCGCTCGGCGACGAGCGCGCGCGAGCGGCCGTGCACCGGGCAGCAGCGCTCGAGGTAGACGCGGCCGTCCTCGGCGACGTAGCGCACCTCGAGCAGGCTGCCGTTGCCGCAGGCGCGGCAGAGCCCTCGCGAGGAGCCGAGGAAGATCCTCCCCGGCTCCATCAGAGCCCTCCGTCGAGGACCACGCTCTGCGCGTTCAGGTAGGGGGCGCGGTCGGAGAGCAGGAAGGCGGCGAGCTCGGCGACCTCCTCGGGGCGGCCCGGCCGGCCCATGGCGCAGAAGCGGTTGTACTCCTCGAGCTGGCGGTCGGAGATGTTGACGCCGAGGCCGCCCTCGATCAGCCCCGGGGCGATGGAGTTGACGCGGATCCCGTAGCGGCAGAGCTCCTTGGCGAGCGAGGTGGTGAAGCCGAGCACGGCGGCCTTGGCGGTGGCGTAGTGCACCGGCACCTCGAGCATGCGGTGCCCGGCGATGGAGCCGAGGTTGAGCACGACGCCGGCGCGGCGGCGGATCATCCCGCGCACGACCGCCTTGCTGAAGAGGAACATGCCCTTCAGGTTGACCTGCATCATCAGGTCCCAGTCCTCGGCCTCGATCAGGGCGAAGGGCAGCACCTGGATGGCGCCGAGGTTGTTCACCAGCGCGTGCACGGGCCCGAGCTCGGCCTCGACGCGGCCGACGAAGGCCTCGACCGCGGGGCCGTCGGTCGCCTCCACGCGCGCCGCGAGGCAGCGGCGACCGAGCGCGGTGAGCTCGGCGGAGAGCTCGGCAGCGCGCGCCTCGGCGCGGTGCCAGGTGAAGGCCACGTCGGCGCCGTGGCGGGCGCAGCAGCGGCAGAGCGCGGCGCCGATGGCGCCGGTGCCGCCGGTGACGAGGACGATCCTGTCCTTCAGCATGTGCGCACCTCGCGAGGCGCGCATTATGGCACAGCCGGCCCGCGTTGCGGTTGACCTCCGGCCGTCTCCATCCGGCTGGACCGGCGCTCCGGCTCGCATCGCTCCCGCCTCGGCCGGAGCGCCGCGCGGGCGGGCCGCGCCGGTTGCGCGGCCCGGGCATGCCCCGCATGCTTAACCGGTCAGCTGGTGGCGAGGCGCCCGGCGGCGGCGGTCGGGGGGAGAGCGGATGGCGAGCGGCGGCGAGCGGGAGCCGTTCCGTGCGGCGCGGCGGTACGCGGCGCTCCTCGAGCGGCGGGCGCCGCTGGTGGTCGTGGGCGCGCTCCTCCTCACCCTGCTCCTCGGCCTCTCCGCCTCGCGGCTGCGGCTGCGCACGGACTTCACCGACCTCCTGCCCGAGGAGACGCAGAGCGTGCGCGAGCTGCGCCGCATCAACAAGCGGCTGGGCGGAGTGGGGACGCTCAACGTCTCCGTCGAGACGCGCCGGCGCCCCGCGGCCGAGCGCTTCCTCCGGGACCTGGTCCGCACGACGCAGGCGCGCCTGGACGGCGAGCTCCGCTACATCGACTGGACCGTGCGCCCGGTGCAGGCGTTCTATCGGCGGCACGGCGCGCTCTTCCTCTCGCTCGACGAGCTCCGCGCGCTCGACGCCGCGCTCGCCGACGCCATCCGCCAGGCGAAGCTGCGCGCGAACCCGCTCTACGTCGACCTCGAGGACCAGGGCGCGGCCACGGACCGCCGGGTGGTCCGGCTGGTCGAGCGGCTGCGCCAGCGCGGCGAGGCGGCGCGGCGCTTCCCCCACGGCTTCTACGAGGGGGAGGGCGGGCAGCTCCTCGCGATCTTCCTCCGGCCCGCGGGCTCGGCGCTGGAGATCGGGGCGGCGCGCGAGCTGATCGCGCGCATGTGGCAGATCGTCGGCGCGCTCCACCCCGAGCGCTACGACCCCAGCCTGCGGGTCTCCTTCACCGGCACGCTGCAGATCACCGTGGAGGAGTACGACGCCATCGTGCGGGACATCGTGGGGACCGCCGGTCTCTGCGTGGCGCTCGTCGCGCTCCTGGTCTGGCTCTACTTCCGCCTCGCGCGCGTGCTTCTCCTCCTCGGGGTGACGCTGGTCGCCGGCGCGGTCTGGGCCTTCGGGCTCGCCGGGCTCGGCGTCGGCTACCTGAACGCGCAGACGGCGTTCCTCGGCTCGATCATCGTCGGCACCGGCATCAACTACGGGATCATCCTCCTCGCCCGCTTCCGCGAGCTCCGCCGCGCGGGCGCGCCGACCACCGAGGCGCTCCCCTGCGCGCTCGCGCTCACCGCGCGGCCGACGGTGGCGGCGGCGCTGACGACCGCGCTCGCCTTCGGCACCCTCGGCCTCGCCCGGATGCGGAGCTTCGCGCAGTTCGGCGTCATCGGCGGCGTCGGCGTCCTCGCCTGCTGGGCGCTCACCTACACGCTCCTGCCGGCGCTGCTCCTGCTCTTCGAGCGCTCGCGGTGGCTGCAGCTCGGCAGCGTCCGCCCGCAGGGGAGCGCCCTCGGCTACCCTGGCTGGCTGGCGCGCCTGCCCGGTCGCTACCCGGCGGCGGTGGTGGCGATCTTCGGCGTGCTCGTCGCCTGGTCGGCGGCCGCGGTCGGCCGCTTCCTGCCGGACGCGCTCGAGGGGAACATCAACAACCTGCGCACGCGCACGCGCGGCGCGACGGCGGCGATGGACGACCGGGTGGGCGCCATCCTCGGCGAGACGCTGACCCCGGCGGTGGTCCTCGCCGACAGCCCGGAGCAGGCGCGCCTGATCTGCCAGGCGCTGGAGCGGCTGCGGGCGGCGCAGCGGGAGAACCCGACGATCGGCTGGTGCCGCTCGGTGGAGTCCTTCCTCCCCGCCGACCAGGACGCCAAGCTGGCGGTACTGACACGACTCCGCGCGCGGCTCGACCGCACGCCTCGCGCGCTGCTGCCGGCGGACGTCGCGCGGCGGCTGGGCGAGCTCCGCGGCCGCCTCGCCGGCGGGCGGGTCACGCTGGCCGACGTCCCCGAGGAGCTGCGCCGTCAGTTCCGCGACCGCAGCGCCGCCGAGGACGTGGTCCTGGTGGCGCCCGGCGAGCGCCGCAGCCTCTGGCGCACCGAGGACCTCCTCGCCTTCGCCGACGCGCTGCGCACGATCCACCTCGCCGACGGCGAGGTCGTGCACTCCTCGGGTGAGGCGATCATCTTCGCGGACCTGGTCCGCACCATCGCCGCCGACGCGCCGAGGACCACCGCGGTCGCGGCGGCCGGCGTGCTGCTCTTGCTCGTCCTCGTGCTCCGCCGCGCCGGACCGGTGCTGGAGAACGCCGCGGCGCTGGTCGCCGGCGTGGCGATCATGCTGGGGATCGCCGCGGCCCTGCGCGTGAAGGTGAACTTCTTCAACTTCGTCGCCATCCCCACCACCCTCGGCATCGGCGTCGACTACCCGGTGAACGTGCAGCAGCGCCACCTGCAGGACGGACCGGGCCAGCTCGAGCACACCCTGCGCGAGACCGGCGCCGCGGTGCTGGTCGCCTCGCTCTCGACGATCATCGGCTACGGCGTGCTGCTCATCGCGCACAGCCTGGCGCTGGTCTCCTTCGGCCGGCTCGCCATCCTCGGCGAGCTCACCTGCCTGGCGGCCGCGCTGCTGCTGCTGCCGGCGATCATCGCGCTCCGCGAGGAGCAGCGGGCGCCGCTCGGCGCGCGCGCTTCCGAGCCCTCGGCGCGGTGACCGCGTGGGCTCCAGACCGCTGCAAGGTGTTAGCCGTTATCAAGAGCGACGCCGCGGGACCAGCAGGGACGCGGTCAGGGGACGGTGAGGCTCCAGGCGGGGCTGAGCGGCGCCTCGTCGCGCGTCACCTGCAGCGCATCGCCCGAGCGCGCGGCGATCTCCAGCCGGAAGGCACCGCTGGCGAGGGAGGCCCCGGTGCTCAGCCGGCCCCCGCTCCGGTTGATCAGGACCAGCGGGCGCGAGGCGACGGTCTCGCCCTCGACGACCGCGGCCCCGGCGGCCGAGAGGGTGACCGGCGTGACGCCCGCCCGTGGGCCTGGCGGCAGGGGCGCCTGGCAGACCGCCTGACCGCAGCTGAAGCCCTTGACGCGGTAGCTGACCGGGGCCGAGCTCTCGAAGCGCACCTGCAGCTCGGTCCCCGCCTGACCGGTCACCGACGCCGTGAAGCTGCCGTCGATCGCGGCGCGGGTGGTCACGGTCCCGTCGGGGGTCTCCACCGCGACCTGCCCCTCGCCGTGACAGGCGCCCGGCAGCCCGGCGAGGAGGAGCGCCTGCGGTGGGTCGCCCTCCTTGATGAACGAGCTCCTCAGCAGCGAGGCGAGCGGCTCGGGCTGCGGCACGCCGACCTGATCGTCGCCGCAGCCCCCCGCGGCGCAGAGGGCGACGATGGAGAGCAGCGTCAGTGCCTGGTGGCGACCTTGCATCGTGGCTCCTTCTCGATCCCGAGCCGGCGCAGCTTCTTGTAGAGCGCGACCCGGTGCAGGCCGAGCTGCTCGGCGGCCCTCGTCATGTTGTGGTTGGTCCGCTCGAGGGCGGCGACCACCAGCTCCCGCTCCACCTCCTCCAGCGCCTCGCCGAGCGGCCGCACGCTCCGCTCGCTCCGGCGGCGGCGCGCCGAGCCCCTGACCTCGGCCGAGAGCGCCTCGAGCTCCACCACCTCGCCGCGCGCGAGGAGCGCGGCCCGCTGTAGCTCGTTCTCCAGCTGGCGGACGTTACCGGGCCAGTCGTGACTCATCAGCGCCGAGAGCGCCTCGGGGGTGAGCTCGCGGGCCCGCCCCAGCCGGTCGAGCACGTGCTGGGCGATCAGCGGGATGTCGCCGCGCCGGCTCCTGAGCGGCGGCACCTCGAGCTGGAAGACGACCAGCCGGTAGAAGAGATCCTCGCGGAAGGCGCCGCGAGCCACCAGCTCGCGCAGGGAGCGGTGGCTGGCGGAGAGGACGCGGCAGTGGATGCGGCGCTCCTCGCCGTCGCCCACCCGGCGGAACGTGCCGTCCTGCAGGACGCGCAGGAGCTGCACCTGCATCGCCGGCGGCATGTCGCCGACCTCGTCGAGGAGCAGGGTGCCGCCGCGGGCCGCCTCGAAGAGCCCGACCCGATCGTGGATGGCGCCGGTGAAGGCACCCCGCACGTGGCCGAAGAGCTCGCTGCCGAGGAGGCTCTCCGGGATGGCGGCGCAGTTCACCGAGACGAAGGGCTGCTCGCGCCGTGGGCTGGAGTGGTGGAGCGCCCTCGCCACCAGCTCCTTGCCGGTGCCGCTCTCGCCGAGGATGTAGACGGGCGCGTCCACCTCGGCGACGCGGTCGAGCTGCAGGAAGAGCTCCTGCATCGGCTTCGAGCGGCCGATGATCTGCGAGGCGTTGTAGCGGCGCACCAGCTCGCCCTCGTGGCTGCGCAGCCGCTCGCTGACCTCGCTCAGCTGCTGCGAGCGCTGCTCCAGCTGGGCGTCGAGCCGGCGGTTCGCCTCCTGCAGCTCCTCGCGGGCGCGGCTCAGCGCCTCGCGGTCGGCGGTGGCGTCGTGGAGCAGGCGCGCGTTGTGGAGCGCGAGGCTGGCCTGGTCGGCGAAGGTCTGCACCAGCCCGAGCAGCCCCTCGTGGAAGACCCCGGTGTGGAAGCGGTGGTCGAGGTAGAGCGCGCCCTCGGCGGCGCCGGTGAGCTCGAGCGGCACGCAGAGCACCGCCCGCAGCCCCAGCCCCTGGATGCTGAGCCGCTCGGCGAAGCGCGGGTCCGAGCGCGCGTCGGTGGAGATGACCGCGCGCCGCTCCGCCATCACCTGCTCGGCGATGGTGCGGCTGAAGCTCTGCAGCCCGCTCCGCACCGCCTGGCGGTCCACGTTGCGCGAGGCGGCGATGCGGAGCTCGCCCTGCTCCCTGAGCACCAGGAAGCCGCGCTCGGCGCCAGCGAGCTCGATCGCGCGATCGAGGATCAGCGGCAGGAGCTGCTCGAGCGGCAGGCGGCGGTTGAGCTCCTTGTTGATCTCGAGCACGCGCCAGAGCCCGCCGAGCGGCGCCTCCCAGCCCGCCGCGCCGGCTGCGGAGGGGCCCGCCGCGCCCCGGGCCAGGGCCAGCTCGGGGCGCCGGTCGAAGTGCGGGCGGTACTCGGCGGGGACGCTCGCGCGCAGGCGCTCGTGGGCGCGCTCGAGCTGGCGCAGGTGGTGGGCCACGTCCTCGTCGTGCCCCGCGGCCTGCTGGCACCGCACCAGGAGCGCGTGGCACTCCCAGCTCCGCTCCGCGCTGCCGCTCGCCTCGGCCCAGGCCAGCGCGAGCTGCAGCTGCTGGCGCGCGTGCTCGGTCGCCGCGGCGCGCTCGCTGGCCGCGAGCCCGGCGGCGCGCTCGAGGTGCGCCTTGCCGAGGAGCAGGTGCGCGCGCCAGCGATCGGGGTCCTCGCCGGCCAGGCGGTCGAGGAGACGCCGCGCGATCTGCACCGCGAGCTGCGCCTCGCCGCGCCGGAGCGCGAGCTCACCCTCGAGGAGCTCGCGCGCGTCGCGGTCCGCGCGATCGCTGGGGTCGAGCTGCTCGGCGGCGCGCGCGAGGGAGGCCTGCGCGGCCGCGAGCTTGCCGCGGGCGAGCTCGAGCTCGGCGCGGTAGAGCTCGAGGTGACCGAGCAGGCTGCGGGCGCCCGCTTGCCGTGCCGCCTGCGCGGCCTCGACCAGGCAGCGGTCCGCGGCGGCGAGGTCGCCGAGGGTGAGGAGCAGGTTCGCCTGGTTGGCGAGCGCCGAGGCGCAGGTGGTGGCCGCGCCGGCTCGCACCGCCAGCCGGTGGGCGCGTCGATAGCTCGCGAGGGCGTCCTCGAGCTGCATCGCGCGCTGGGCGGTGGTGCCGATGTTCAGCGCAGCCGCCGCGGCGAAGCGGAGGTCTCCGCCGGCGCGCGCGGCCTGGTAGCCTTGCTCGAAGGCGAGCCGGGCCTCGCGCAGGCGCCCCAGCCTCTGGAGCGCGATCCCGGTGTTGTTGGTGACGCGCGCCAGCGACTCGGCCTGGCCGAGCTCGCGCGCGACGCCCTCCACCGCCCGCAGCTCCTCCAGGCCGCGCTCCGGCTCGCCGCTGTAGATGGCGGCGAGCGCGGAGAGGTTCTGCAGCTCGACGAGGAGCTGCCGCCGCGCGCCCTCCTCGAGCCGCTCCTCCGCGAGGCGCTCGCGGCCGCGGCGGGCGGACTCCGCGGCCTCGCGGCGATCGCCCAGGTTGAAGCTGACGCGGGCGCGCAGCAGGTGGTAGCGGGAGGAGCCGAGCCCCGCGGGCTCCTCGAGGAGCCTGAGCGCCGCCTCGGGCTGGCCCGCGTCGCTGAGCAGCTCCGCCTCGAGGAGCCGCCCGCGCTCGACGTCGAGGCTGGCCAGCTCTCGCGCCAGGTCTCGCGCGACGTCGAGCCGGCGCCGCGCGCGCTCGAGCCGCGCCAGTCGCTCCAGCACCTCCGCGCGGAGCGGCCCGGGGGCGAGCGCCGCCGCGGCCAGCTGGAGGTCGGCCGGGTCGCAGCGCGAGGCGAGCAGCAGCTCGCGGACGCCGCGGTCGGTCTCGCCGGCGAGGAGCAGGTGGTGTCCGAGGCGCTGATGGTCCGGCGGCTCCTCGGCGCCGAGCGCCGCGGCGAGCTCCCCGTGCAGGGCGCGCTGCGCGTCGGGCTCGAGCTCCGCCAGCGCCTGCTCTCGCACCGCGCCCTGGAGCGCGAGGCTGGCCTCGTGCGCGGCGACCAGCCCCCGGCGCGAGAGCTCGCTCACGGCGCCGGCGGCCGGGGGGCCGAGCAGCCGCTCGAGCGTGACGGCGGGGAGCACGCCGCCGAGGGCGAGGAGGTCGAGCGCTCGCCGGGGACCGGCCGCGAGCCCGGCGACGAGCCCGCCCGCCGCGGGCTGCCGCGCGAGCGGGGCGAGCTCGTCAGGGAGGCCGGCGTCGAGCTGCGCCGTGAGCAGGCTCGTCGCCAGCCGCGGGTCACCGCCCGCCGCGCGCTCGAGGTCCGGCAGCCAGTCGGGCGGCTCCAGGTGGTAGAGGGTCCGCCGGACCAGCTCCTCGACCTCGGCCGCGGTCAGCGCCGGCAGCCAGAGCCGTTCCCAGCGCAGGTCCTCGTGGCCCTCGCCGAGGGGCGCGGCCGCGAGCAGCAGCGCGCCGCGCTCCTGGCCACCGCCCGCCGCGCGGCCGAACTGGAGGATCAGCTCGTGCAGGAGCGCGGGGTCACCCTCTCCACTGTCTACCGCGATGAGCAGGCCGCGACCGCCGCGCTCGAGCGCGAGGTCGAGGAGCCGGGCGGCGAGGCGCTCGGGGGAGCTGTCCGCGGTGGGGCCGAGCAGGCGCGCGAGCTCGCTGCTGCCCTGCGCCGCCAGCACGTCGAGGCCGGCGGCGCGAGCCCGCCTCACGGCGGCCCAGAGGCAGCTGCTCTTACCGTAGCCCTCGAGGAGCACGGCGCTGCTCTGGCCCTCGGCGGTCTGACCGAAGAGCGCCTCCAGCCGGCGCAGGGCCGGCTCGCGTCCGACCAGCGGCGGGCGCGGGCGATAGACCCCGCGCAGCTCGTCCCCGTCCGGGCTCAGGCTGCGCCCGGCCACCAGGCCGAGCGCGTCGAGGAGGGCGCGCGCGGTCGGCCGCTGCTCAGGCGCGGCGGAGAGCGCGGCGGAGAGCAGCTCGCGGAAGAGGCGCTGGCTCTCGTCGGCGGCCTGCGGCTCGCTCCGCGGCGCGGGCGCTCCGGGCACCGGGACGTCCCCGAAGACCGCCTCGTGCAGCAGCGCGCCGACTCCATAGATGTCCGCCGCGGGCGTCGCGGGCTGACCGGAGAGGATCTCCGGCGCCACGTAGCCGAGCGTGCCGGCGGAGGGCGCCACGCCCGACGGCGCCGCCAGCCCCAGGTCGAGGAGCTTGACGCCGGGCAGCCGGCCAATAGGCTCACCGACCTTGAGGTTGCCCGGCTTGATGTCGCGGTGGACGAGGCCCTGCGCGTGGAGGTAGGCGAGCGCGCGCAGCAGCGCGGCCGCGCCGAGGCAGAGGGCGGAGAGGCTCCCGGCGCCGCGCGCCCAGGTCAGCAGGTCGGGGCCGGCGGCGAGCTCCTCGACGAGCGCGAGGCGTCCGCTGCCTGGCAGCAGGCAGAGGTCGAGCGCCGCGACCAGGTTGGGGTGCTGGAGCTCCGAGAGGAGGCGGTACTCGCTGGCGAGGCGCTCGTCGCTCCGGCCGAGCGCGGTCTTCACCACCACCGGGCGCTGGGTCGCCAGGTCGGTCGCCAGCTGCACCTGGCTGTGAGCACCGCGCGCGAGCTGGCGGACCAGGCGATAGCGGTTGGCAATCAGCTCGGAGGCCACGCTTACTGTATAGCCGCGACAACAGAATGGCTCAAGTGTCGCCGTTGGGCTACAGCTTGCCAGGCGAACATCAAGCGATTAAAGGCGATTAAAGGCGATTCATGGGCGATACCTGGCCCGACCCTTGCTGAAGCACCTCCCAGAACCCAAGGAGGTGACCCGATGACCCGCCTGCACCTGATCTCTCTGCTCGCTCTGCTGCTCACGCCCGCCTGCGGTGGTGACAACGATGCCGATCGGCAGGGATCCGGCCTCTTCGACTGCCCACAGATCGCCGCACCGCCGGCCGACTTCTGCCCCAAGGGCACGGTGGTGCCGAAGCTCGACGCGGCCGGCCGGTGCCCGGTTGGCTGGGACTGCAAGCTCTGTCCGGCCGTCGCCGCGCCGCCGGCGGACTTCTGCCCGCAGGGCAAGGTGGACCCCAAGTTCGACGCGGCCGGGATCTGCCAGGTGGGCTGGACCTGCCAGGCGAGCTGCCCGCTGATGATGCCTCCGGAGAAGGCGAGCTTCTGCCCGCAGGGCACGATCGTCGAGCAGCTCGACGCGAGCGGGTGCGTGGTCGGCTGGAAGTGCGAGAGCTGCCCTGGCCCCGCGCTGAACCAGCCGCCCGCTGACTTCTGCGGCAAGGGCAGCAAGGTGGTGGAGAAGCATGACGCGAGCGGGTGCCTGATCGGCTGGGGCTGCGAGCAGTGCCCTCAGCTGATGCTCCCGCCCGCTGACTTCTGCGGCAAGAACGCGAACGTGGTGCCGCAGTACGACGCGGCCGGGATCTGCCAGACGGGCTGGGCGTGCGAGCCCTGCCCGATCTGGAACGCGCCGCTCCCCGAGTTCTGCAACGGCAAGGGCGTGCCCACGCCCAAGTACGACGGCAACTGCGTGATCGGCTTCGAGTGCAAGTAGCCCGCCGCCGTCTCTCTCCTCCGCTGCGTCTCCCCGGGTCGTGAAGGGCCGTCACTCGTCGCTGAGCGCGCGGCGCAGCGCCTCGAACCGCTCGGCCTCCGCGGTCAGCCCGTGTTGACCGGGCGGACCAGCGGTTGACGCCCGCGAGCGAGCCTCGGTATTGTGGCCGGCGTCGCGAGCAGAGCCAGAGGCCCCGGCGATGACGCCAGACTACGAGGCACTGATCGAGCTGATGCGCGCACGGCGCAGCGTGCGCCGCTTCCGGCCGGAGCCCGTGCCGCCGGAGCTGGTGGAGCGCATGCTGGAGGCCGCGCGGTGGGCGCCGTCGGCGGGCAACCGGCAGGCGCACCGCTTCCTCGCCGTCACCTCCGCGCCGCTCGTCGCCTCGATGGCGGAGTCGGTCCGGCGCGCGACCGCGCGGCTCGCCGAGAACCTCCGCCCCGACCTCGCGGAGCAGGCGGGCGCGTACCTGACCCACTTCCACCACTTCGAGGGCGCCCCGCTGGTGCTGGTGGCGATCTACCGGACCGGCTTCGACCTCCTGCGCGCGGTCGCCTCGGACAGCTCGCCTGACCTCGACCCCCCCGGCACCAAGCCGGTGGTCGACGCCCTCGCCTCGGTCTCGGCCGCGGTGATGAACCTGCTCCTCGCCGCGCACGCCCTCGGGCTCGGCGCCTGCTGGATGACGGGGCCGCTGATCGCCGCGCGGGAGCTGGCCGAGCTGCTGCAGGTGCCCCACGGCTGGGAGCTCGCGGCGCTGGTGCCCGTCGGCTACGCCGCCGAGCAGCCGGCGGAGCCCACGCGGCGGGCGCTCGAGCAGCTCGTCCGGCGCGTGGACTGATGCGCGGCCCGACGCTCGCCCGGTGGCCTCGATGAGGTTCTTCCTCGTCGACCGCATCGACGAGCTGAAGCGCTTCTCCTACGCGCTCGGCACCAAGTGCGTCTCGCTCAGCGACGACTGCTTCGAGCAGCACTTCCCCGGCCACCCGGTCTTCCCCGGCGCGCTGCAGATCGAGGCGCTCGCGCAGCTCGGCGGCGCGCTCCTCGAGCTCTCGCTGCGCGAGGTGCGCGATCACTGCCCGCGCTGCGTGATGAGCACGGTGAAGGCCAAGTTCCGCGGCTTCGTGCGGCCGGGCGATACGCTCACGCTGCGCGCCGAGGTGATCTCGCACCACGAGGACTCGGCGCTGGTCCGCGCCAGCGGCACCCGCGGCGACGAGCGCGTCTGCGAGGCGGAGCTCGTCTACGTCTACCTGCGCATCGACGACGCGCGGCTCGAGGCCTCACGCCGCGACTTCCTCGAGGTGCTGACGCGCGCGACGAGGTTCGTCCCGTGACCACTGCCGCTACCGTGGTGACGGGGGTCGGCGTGCACACGGCCTGGGGCGGGCTCGAGGAGACCTGGGAGGCGCTCGCGGCGGGACGCTCGGCGCTGACGCTCGTCGCCGCCCCCGAGGCCGAGGGGCTGCCGCGCACGCCCGGCGCGCCGGCGGCGGAGGCCTCGCCCGTGGAGTTCCTCCCCGACCGCAAGCTCACCAAGTACATGAGCCAGGCGGCCAGGCTCGCGGTGCTCGCCGCCGGGCGCGCGCTGCGGCAGGCAGGGCTCCTCGAGGACGCGGAGCGCCGCGCCGGCCTCGGGCTCTACCTCGCCGCGGGGCTGATCGCCTTCGACCCGGGCTCGGTGCAAGGCGCGCTCGAGGCCTCGCGCGGCGAGGGCGGCGCGCTCGACCTCGAGCGGGTCGGCCGCGAGGGGCTGCGGCGCTGTCACCCGCTGCTCCCCTTCAAGATGCTCCTCAACACGCCGCTCGGGCTGGTCTCCATCGCCTTCGGCCTGCACGGCGCGAACTTCATCCTCTACCCGGGCCCGGCGCAGGGCGCCGCTTGCCTCGAGGCGGCGCTGCGCGCGCTCGCCGCGGGGCGGCTGGAGCGCGTGCTGGTCGGCGGCACCAGCCAGGGCGTCAGCTTGCTGCCGCTCTCCACCCTGCGGCGGCAGGGCCGGCTGGCCGCCGACCTCGAGGGGGCGCAGCCGTTTGGCGCACGCCACGCGGGGCTCGCGCCGGCGGACGCCGCGGCCTGCGTGGTCCTCGAGCGCGCGGACGCGGCGGCGGCGCGTGGAGCGCGGGCGCTCGGGCGCCTCGAGGGGCTCGCGCTCGGTCGCGACGGCGGCGCCGGGACGCCGCGGCCCTGGCGCGAGCGCTGGCGGGCGAGCGGCGTGGCGGACAGCGCCCCCCGCCCCGACCTGCTCCTCGCCAGCGGCGGCGACCACACCGTCAACCGACTCTGCGTCGACGGCGTGGCGGACGGCGCCCCCCGCCCCGACCTGCTCCTCGCCAGCGGCGACCACACCGTCAACCGACTCTGCGTCGACGGCGTGGCGGACG
>JAKLHH010000169.1 GCA_022710245.1 Myxococcota bacterium | reverse complement strand
GAGTCCCGCGCATCGAGGCGAGCTCGTCGAGGTAGCCGAAGATCTGCTGCTCGAGGTCGCGCGGGATCTCGGGCCTCGCCCTCACCTCGTCCTGGACCGCGGCACGGAAGCGGCCGAGCAGCCGCACGGCGTCGGTGCGGAGCTTGATCGCCGCGGTGTTCTCGGAGGACCCGGCCTGCGTCTGGTCCGCGCGGCTGGAGAGGAGGTCGGTCAGCGCCTTGCCGGCGCTCACGTACTCTCTCAGCCAGTCTGCGAGGGTGCCGCCGGGCACCGGGAACTGCTGCAGCGTCGGCGCCAGGTCCGCCAGCCGCGCCTCGTTCTTCGCCGCCGCGACGCCCTCGACGGAGTAGGCGCGGTTGAGCGTGGCGAGGGTCGGCACGAAGGTCTCCTGGATGCGCCTCGCCGCCTCGCGCAGCTCGACGGTCACCGTCGGACAGACCTGGCAGGCGTAGAGCAGGTGGTAGACGGCCGTGCCGAGGTCGTCATGGAGGCTGTCGGTCTCGGCGAGCTTCTCCGCGAGCGGCTTGCCCCTGCGCAGCGCCTCGGGGAGCTTCTTGATCTCCGACCGCACCTGGTTCAGCAGGTGGGCGTAGATCTGCCCGGCCTGCGGGATGGCGACCGCGTCGCGGCGCTTGGTGAAGAGATCTTCGAGCACGCTCTCGATCTCGCCGAGCTGCAGATTCCGGATGGCCATGATTCCTCCACGTCGGTGGGCGCAAGGACGCCCCTGTTGACACACGCGCCTGGCGAGGCGCGATCAGCATCATGGGTGGTGTGGACTCCCCCTACCCCTTGCCGACGCGAGAATTGCTCGGGAGGTTCGGCCGCGTCAAGGGTGTTGGCGGGGTTCGCGGGGTTCGCGGCCCAGAGCTGTTGATGACCAGTCGCCGCACCCTCCGCGAGGGCGGCGCGACTGATGGCGACCCGTCGCGAGCCCTCCGCGAGGGGGCCGGCGCTGCTCGCGACCCGTCGCGACACCCTCGGCCTGCCCGGCCGCACAGGTCGCGACCAGTCGCGAGACCCTCGCCACGGCCCGCGACGCTGGTCGCGACCCGTCGCGAGACCCTCCGCGCAGTGCGCTCATGTGCTGTGCACGGAGGCCGTGTGGGAGACCGGCGCACGCGGGACCGGTGTCCGCGATCCTTGCGACAGCCCCGAGGTCAGCCGCGCCCCCCGCCTCGTGGCGAGGGTGGATGCTGCGAGCCGGCAGGCCTTCGCGGTGGTACCGTAGCAGTCCGAGCCAGAGAGGCAAGCCATGCTCCCCCTACCACGCTTCCAGGTGCTCCGTGAGCCGGCAGGTTGGCTGATGGTCGGCGTCGGTTGCCTGGCCTGCCAGCGCACAGACCGACCGTCACCCTCCCCGGCGACGCGCCCCGCAGACCGACCGTCACCCTCCCTGGCGACGCGCCCCGCAGACCGATCGTCACCTTCCCCGGCGACGCGAGCCGAGGCCACCGCGCGGTCGGAGATCGCCGACGCGGCGGTGCAGCGCCGTCTGATCACCGAAGCCCATCTCGCTCGCCGGCTGGCCCGCGCCATCTACTCCGACCTCGCCCTCTACAACGAGAAGGCGATCGCGGATCGTGAAGCGCAGCAGGTGGCCGCGGCGCTGGGCTCCGAGCTCGCTGAAGCACGGACCCTGTTCCGCAGCCGTGTCTCGCCTGCGCTCCATGGGATCTTCGAGGAGGAGTTCGGCTTCCTTCTTGGCGCCGTGAGGCTGCGCCTCGACTCCCCCGAGTCGGCGCGCTTCTTCGCTCGCAAGCTGCTCGAGGCGGCGAGACGGGCCATGCCCGCTGCGACGCCGGCTGCCGCGGAGGCGGCGATCAACGAAGCACGGCAGCTCTATCGCAGCCGCGTTCCCCGGAGCCTTCACACCATCTTCGAGAGCACAGCGTCGGAGCTTGGTCTGCTCCGGAAGCCCTCGAGGTGACCACCGGGCGCGATCTTTCCGCTTGGCGCTGCGGGCGTTCGCGGGGAGAGTAAACGCATGGCTGGGAGCACGAACCTGCGCCCGCTCATCGAGCAGCTCGCGGCGCCCCTCCAGGACCTGCGCGACCGCGCGCGGGAGGCCTTGATCGCCGGCGGGGACGCGGCGGTGCCTGCGCTGATCGAGGCGCTCGGCCACCGCGAGCGGGACGTGCGCGCCGGGGCCGCGCTGTGCCTCGGGGCGCTGCGCGCGACCCGCGCGGCCAGGCCGCTCGCGATCATCGCCACCAGCGACCCGGACCGGACGGTGCGGCCGCTCGCGCTCCGCGCGCTGAGCGACCTCGCGGCGCCCGGCTGCTCCCGGGTCATCCTGCTCACCTTCGTCGCGGCGCTCGGCGACGAGGACATGTTCTCGCGCGCGCTGGCGTGCACCGGGCTCGGGCGCATCGGCGACGAGGAGTGCCGGCAGGCGCTGCGCGGCGCGCTGAAGGACCGCGAGGACTGGGTGCGCGCCGCCGCGCACGCCGCGCTGGCTGCCCAGCCCGCCATGCCGCCCGCCCCTGCCACCGGCGGAGCGCCCGCCGCGACCTCGGCGCTGATGGTGCGGCCGGCCGGCAGCGTGGCGCCCCACCCCGCCGTCGGGGGCCTCGCCTCGCTGGACCTCGCGAGGCAGCGCGAGGCCCAGGCCGCGCTCGTCGGCCTCGGGGCCGAGGCCGTGCCGCAGGTGAGCCCCCTGCTGCACGACTCCATGCCGCACACCCGGCGCGCCGCCGCGGAGCTGCTCGGCAGCCTCGGCGCCCCCGAGGGCCTGGAGCCGCTCCTCGACCTCCTCGCCGGCGAGGACGCGCCGGACGACCTCCGCGCCGTCGCGCTCCACTCGGTGGCGAGCCTCCTGCTGCGCATCGAGGGCGGGGCTCCCGACGCCGAGCTGGTCACGCTCCTGCGCGCGCACCTCGAGCGCGACGACGTGTTCGTCAGCACCGCGGCCGCCTGCGCCCTGATCGCGGCGAGCCCCTCGCACCGGCAGCTCGCGCTGGCGGTGGTCCTCGAGGAGGACGAGGAGTGGGCCCGGGTCGCGGTGGCGCGCGTCCTGCGCCAGGCCGCGAGCCCGCTCGATCGGCCGCTGCTGCCGGCGATCCTCGACCACCTCGCTCAGATCACCGCCCCCGACGGGCAGGAGCACCTGCTCGAGGCGCTGCAGCGGATCCTGGCGGAGCCCACCGCGGAGGACGCCCGCGCGGTGATGGGCCAGGTCGGCTACTTCCTCGAGAGCGAGCACGCGGAGGTGCGGCGCTCCGCGGCGAAGCTCGCCGCCCGAGTCGCTCGCGAGCCCGACCCTCGCCTGCTGCGGGCGCTGCTCGCCGAGCTCGAGCAGGATCCGACTGGCAGCGTGGACCTCCTGCGCGCGCTGCCGCGGCTCTGCGGCCCCGGCGGCGAGGCCCTCGCGGTGCCCGCGCTGCGACGCGTCCTCCTCGGCACCGTGCCGGCGGCGGCGCGCGAGGCGGCGGCGGTCCTCGCCGGGATCGGCGGCCGCGCCGCGATCGACCTCCTGGTCGAGGTGGCGAACAGCCGCAGCGGCCAGCCGACGGCGCTCGCGGCCCAGACGCTGGCCGGGCTGGATCCCCGGGCCGAGGTGGTCGCGGCGCGGCTCCCCGACGGCCGCTGGGAGCGCCGGATCCTGCTGCGCTGCGCGTGCGGCGGCGAGCTGCGCTGGGTGGAGCGGCAGGGGCGCGAGGAGCTGCGCTGCCCACAGTGCGACCTCGAGTACGCGCTCTCTCCGGCGGAGAAGCTCTTCCCGGCAGAGCGCACGCCCTTCGGCCTCTGTCTCTGCGCCGGCTGCCGGCGCAAGCAGCCGCTGGTGCGTCGGCCCGACGCGGACACCCTCGTCTGCCCGGTCAGCGGCGAGGTCCACGTGCGGCCCTTCGACCACCCCCGGCAGCTGCAGCGGCTCGCCGACCTCCCGCTCGGCGCCTGCGCCTGCTGCGACGAGCCGCAGCCGCTGATCCGGATCGACGAGGAGGTGCGCTGCTACCGGACCCGCTCGCTCTACCGGGCCTCCGGGAGCGGCTTCGAGCCGGCGAGCGAGGGGGCGGTGGTGGCCGAGGACGTGGCCGCCATCAACCGCGCGCTGCTCCTCGGCACCCTGGGCATCGCCGAGTCCGGGCTCGCGGCCACGGACGACGACCCGGACGGCGAGCACACCGACGAGTGAGCCACGAGGACCCCTGACGGCCCCACGGACCCACGGCCCCACGACGCCCCCTGACGGGACCCAGAGTCTCGCTGGGTGAGCGCGCCCTGGGACCGACTCCTGTGGTCCCGCGCCCCTACCCGCGGCTGCCAGCCCTCTCCTGAAACCTGGGCAGGGGTAGGCGAACCTGCTCCGCCCGAGGGGCACGAATCCCTGTAGTTACCTGAAGAAGCTCGAGGTACGGCGGCGCCGCGGCAAGGGCCGGCGCCGCGGCGTCAGCTGGCGCTGGTGTTGCACTGTACGACCTCGACCAGGAGACAAGAATGGCGATCAGGCCTCGTGACCTGAGCTGGATGGGTATGTCCGCGATCGGGATCGCGCTCGCGCTGGCGCTCGCCGCCTGCGCCGAGCCCGAGCAGACGGTCCGGCTGATCGATGACCCGACCGACATGGTCGAGGTCCCGCCCGAGGTCCTGGCCAATAGCGGGCGCGGCCGCACGCCGTACGCGCTCGGCACGCCGACCATCCTCTACCTCCACTTCGACGGGTTGACGATCACCAAGACCTCGGGCAGCGACGCGGCGGCGAACAAGTCCTTCATCGGCGGCGGCGCGGTGCCGGCCTTCGTCGGGGACCAGGCGACCCGCGATCAGGTGGTGGCGCTGGTGAAGCAGGTCTACGCGGACTTCAACATCCAGGTGGTCACCACGCGGCCGACCTCGGGGAACTACGACATGGCGGTGATCGGCGGCAAGCCCAGCCACCTCGGCCTCTCCTACCCGGCCGGCGTGGTCGGGGTGGCGCCGATGGACTGCGGTAACCAGATGCCGCGCGACATCGCCTTCATCTTCTCCGACAGCCTCAAGGCGATCGTCTCGGCCTCGTCGTACGCGCAGCGAGTGGCAGAGACCGCGGCGCACGAGGCGGCCCACACCTACGGGCTGCCGCACTCCGACGACGGCTGCGATCTGATGTCGTACAAGACCTGCACCAAGCTGAAGACGTTCCTCGACCAGAGCATGGCCATGCAGTCGGACTCCTACGGGCAGTGCGGGATGACCTCGATGAACTCGCGGCAGCTGCTCCTCGCCGAGCTCGGCGCGGCCAGCACGCAGCCGACGCCGACGCCCACGCCCACGCCGCCAGCCGACACGCAGGCGCCCACGGTCAGCATCACCTCGCCCGCGGCCGGCGCCAAGGTGGCGGGGAGCGTGACCGTGAAGGCCACCGTCTCCGACGACAAGGGCGCGACCCGCGTCGAGCTCCTCGTCGACGGCACGCTGGCGACCAGCCGCACGGCCGCGCCCTGGGAGCTGACCGCGTCCCTCGCCGACGGGCCGCACACCCTCACCGTCCAGGCCTTCGACGCCGCCGGCAACCGCGGCCAGGCCTCGGTGACCGTCACCGCCGCGACCGCCACGCCGCCCGCCGCCCCGCCGGCCTCGACGAGCCCCACCACCCCGCCCGTGACCCCGCCCGCGGGGACGCCGCCGGCCGAGACGCCGCCCGAGCCCGCGCCCGCCGGGAGCTTTGGTGCCGCGTGCGCCGGAGCGACCGACTGCGACAGCAAGCTCTGCGCCGAGGATCCTGCCGGCGACAAGTACTGCACGCAGGCCTGCGAGGTGAGCGCGGGCTGCCCCGGCGGCGCCGAGTGCCTCCCCAGCACGGCGAGCACCTTCGTCTGCAGCGCGCCCGCGCCGAGCGTCGCGCTGAGCGGCGACCAGCAGCTCTTCGGCAGCTGCTCCGTCAGCGGCCGCGCGGATCCCTCCTGGATCCTGCCCCTGCTCCTCTGCGGGCTCGCCCTGCTCCGACGCCGGCGCTGAGCGGCCCCGCGCTCGCCGCCGCCCGCTCGCGGGGTGGTGCGGCGAGCGAACCGATGGTACAAGCTGCCGCATGGGCACCCGGCTCGCGCTCCTCGCGCTCCTCGCGATCCTCGCGATCGGCCTCGCGGCCTGCCCGCGCCCCGGCGGACCCGAGGCGCGCCCTGCCCGGCCCGAGGAGCACGTGGAGGCCTCGCTCCTCGCGCGGCTGCAGCTGCCGCCGACCCCGGCCGCCGCCCCCGCGCTCCTCGAGCTGGAGCGCGCCGCCGCGCGCGGCTCCTGCCCCGCGGCCTGGCTCCGCCTGCGCTACCTGATCGACCTCTTCGATCACGCGCGGCTCGAGCCGGTCGCCGAGGGCGAGGCGCCGGCGCCCTCCGCCGCGCACCGGCTGCTCTGGCGCGGCCTCGGCCTGGCGGGCGAGCCAGGACGCGGTCGGCTGGCGACGCAGCTCGTCTTCCAGGGGCTCGGGCGCGCGGCCGCCGCGGTCCCGCCCCGCTGCCCGCAGCGACGGGAGGCCCGCGCCGCGGCGACGCTGCTCGCCGCCGACCTCGCGCCGAGGCGGCGCCCGGCGGACGCGCTCGCGGTCGCGCTGGCCTACAAGGCGCTCGCGCGCTCCGGCTCGCCGCTGGCGCCGAACGCGACCCTGCGCCTGCTTGACTGGTGCAGCAAGGCCCTCCGCCTGGCGGCCGGCGGGCTCCCGGCGCAGCAGCAGGAGCGGCTCGCGCAGTGCCTCTTCCCGCTCTTCGACGCCGACCCGGCGCCCTACTTCGCCGCCAGCCCCGCCGAGCGCCCGCCCGACCCGCCCTGGCCGCTGCTCGCGCGCGTGCTCGGCGAGCAGCGCGCGCGGCTCGCCGGCACGCGGCTCGGCGGCCTGGCGCGGAGCCTCGCCGAGGGCGACGAGCGCTTCCTCGCCGCCGCGGCCTCCGAGCTCCCGACCCCCCTCGATCTGCACGCGACGCGCCTGCCCGCGAGCGGCGCCGGCGAGCCGTGGGACCGCACGCCGGTGGTGCTGATCAGCGCGCGCGGGTTCCTCGTCGGCGGACAGGTGGTGCTCGCGGACGCGCCGGAGGGCCTGGCCCCCGCCATCGCGCGGCGCCTGCGCAACGATCGCCGCCGCCGCGTGGCCGTGGCCTGCGCCGCCGAGACGCCCGCCGAGGAGGTCCTGCAGGTCGCCCGCGCCGCGCGCCGCGCCGGCGCCACCACCCTCGAGCTGGGCGTCGCCCGCGAGGTGGCGCGCCGCGCCCCGCCCGGGGACGTGCAGGCGCTGCTCGGCGGCGGTCCGGTGCGGCGGCTGGAGGTGATCCCGGCCTCGCTCGCGCTCTTCTCGGCGACGACCGCGGCGGCGCCCTCCCGCGACGACCCGCAGGCCGTCGGCTACGACCCGCGCACGGCGGAGCACGAGCTCGCGCTCCTCGTCGGCCGCGCCGGGCTGCGGCTGAGCAGCGTCGACGGCGCCCTCGCGCCGGTGCCGCTCGCCGAGCTCCCCGCGGCCCTGCGCTCGCTCGCGCGCGCCTACCCCGACGACAGCTCGCTGCTCCTCGCGGGCGAGGGAGAGACCACCTACGGCGCGCTCGTCGCGGCGGCGGCGCAGGCGCGCGCGGCCTTCCCGGGGCTCGCGGTCGTCAGCAGCGGGCGGCTCCCCGTCGCGGAGGGAGACCTGAGCCCGGTCCTTCGCCTCGCGGCCGGCGCGCTGGTGCGGGTCGAGCCGGAGCACGCCGGCTGGCGGGCCCAGCTCCGCCGCTGCTACCTCGACGCCGTGCGACCGCTCGCCCGCAAGGGCCGGCCGGCTCCCACCGGCACCCTGGTGCTGGAGACGCGGCGACGTCGCGTCCGCGTCACCGGGGGCAGCCTGCGCGACGAGCCAATCCGTCGCTGCGCCGCGCGGGCGCCGGTGGACGAGGACGGCCCGGCCCGGCTGACGGCGACCTTCAGCGTCGGGGGCTCGCAGCCGTGAGGCCGTCCTGCCGCGCCTGCCGGCCCTTGCTGGAGGCCGGCGAGGTTTGCTAGGGTACGCTCGAAATTGCGGCGGTCTCATCCCGGAGCGGCCGCAGGCCGCGAGGACCCGCAATTGAACCTGCCGAGGAGAAGCTCGATGCCCTTTTCGTGGTACCAGCCCGATGTCCCCGAGGGTTACCGCAGCGGGTCCGCGAAGGCCCTCGCCATGTACGAGGACGAGATCCGGGAGCGGGCCACGCTGCTGATGGGCCTCGGCTACTCGCGCGAGGACGCCAAGGCGCGGCTGCGCGGCAACGTGCGCTGGGACTTCGAGTGCAACGGCGCGCCCGCGCACCTCAAGCGCGTCGGCGCGATCGTCGACAAGGTCTACACCTCTCGCGGGTCCGGCCAGGGCGGCCCACCGACGCTCTAGGTCCACGACACCGCGCTTCAGGCTTGGAGCGGCGCCCCGCACCTGGACGGTGGCGGTGGCCGTCGCGACTGACCAAAGGAGACTGACGATGAGCAAGCACCTTATGTGTCTCGTGGTGGGCGCGCTCGCGGCGACCCTGGCCGCCTGCGGGATCCCCGAGGAGCAGCACCAATCGACGCTCGACGAGCTGAAGAAGCTGAAGGCCGAGTCCGCCGCCGACAGGAAGAACTGCGATGAGGCCAAGACCGAGCTGGACAAGAAGAACAAGGGCCTCACCGACGAGAACCACGTGATGAAGACCAAGCTCCTCTCCCTCGGTCAGGACCTCGGGAAGCTGAAGACCCAGGCCGGCACGATGATCCAGAACCTGGGCGAGAAGGACAAGCAGATCGCCGACCTGATCAAGGCCCAGGAGGCCGCGCGGCAGCGCGCCGCGATGTTCAAGGACCTGGTCAACAAGTTCAAGCAGATGATCGACTCCGGGCAGCTCAAGGTCGAGGTCCGCAAGGGGCGCATGATCGTCAAGATGAGCGACAAGATCCTCTTCGACCCGGGCAAGGACGGGCTGAAGAAGGAGGGCAAGGCGGCCCTCGCCGAGGTGACCAAGATCCTGATCGGGATCCCCGGCCGCTCCTTCCAGGTGGCGGGCCACACCGACAACCAGCCGCTCGGCAAGGCCGCCAAGTTCAAGTCCAACTGGGAGCTCTCCGCGGCCCGCGGGGTGAACGTCGTCCGCTACATGATCGAGAACGGGATGCCGGCCGAGCGCATCTCGGCGGCGGGCTACGGCGAGTTCGATCCGGTGGGCGACAACGCCAAGGACGACGGGCGGCAGCAGAACCGGCGCATCGAGATCACGTTGATGCCGAGCCTCGAGGAGCTGCCGAAGATCGGCGACTGACCCACCTGCTGGGGGATGAAGCGCACCTACTGGGGGATGAAGCGCACGCCGGTGGCGGTGGTGAGCTTCGGCTGCAGGTAGGAGTGCTGCAGCCCCGAGGTCCCCTGATCGTTCTCCATACCCACCGAGGCCGCGCCGCCCTGAGCGCGCGGCGGCCCGTCGAGCTTCAGCCACTGCAGCTCGATCACGTTGCTCGTCTCGTAGAGGAAGACGGCGAAGACGAGCTCGCTCGGGGAGCTGGCGCCGGAGAAGGTCCAGCGCTGCCACTGGATGATGAAGACCCGCGACGGCGCGGTGCCCACCGTCGCCGTGAGGACATCGCTCGCGGCGTCGACCGGCGCCAGGTTGTCCCAGAAGGCGGCGACGATGTTGTTCGGGCTCGCGGTGCTGGGGAGCGCGGTCGGCGTCGGCGCCGTGAGCGCGATGGGGTTCGAGCCGAAGAACTGCAGGTAGCCGTTCGACGAGACGCCCACGGCGAGCTGGGACTTGCCCCAGTACTTGAAGTCGAACGGGATCAGCGCGAGCGTCCCTGCCTCGTCCGCTTTGACACCGAGCTTGGCGCCGCTCAGCGCGATGGAGCTGGCGCAGGCGGGCACGAGCTTGGAGTTGTAGCCGACCGAGCCGCTGCCCCCCTTCTCGGGCGTGAAGCAGGTGGGCGCGTCTGGCCCGAGGTCCTTCGGGCTCTGGTCCTGCGACGGGGCATCGGGTTTCCCCTGGTCGAGCGCGGGGTGGTCCTGAGCGGGCTTGGCGTCGGCGGGCTTGGCGTCGGCGGGCTTGGCGTCGGCGGGCTTGGCGTCGTGCTTCGCGTCGGCGTGCTTCGCGTCGTGCTTCGCGTCGGCGGGCTTGGCGTCCTTCGCCGCGTCCCTGCTCGCGTCAGCCGCAGCATCGGCCCCGCCATCCAGCACCACCACCCCGGCCTCCGTCGGTACCGCCATGACCGTGACGCACGCGGTGGCCGACAGCTGCTCCACGTCCGTCACCACCACGCAGACCTGGTGCCCGCCGCGCGTGAAGACGTGATGCGTTATCGGCCCGCCGGTGAGGACCGCGTCACCGTCGACCTCGAAGCGGTAGCGGAGCAGCTTCCCGTCGGGATCGGTGCTGCCGGACGCGTCCAGCGCCACCGG